>NZ_JBHVYK010000183.1:0-1048 GCF_042880855.1 Streptomyces sp. NPDC058291 | reverse complement strand
GCCGAGGCGACCACCGAACCGACCGCGTCACGATCCGCTCCTACGGCCCCCTCGGCCTCCTCTCCCGCCAAGGCGCCCACCGAGTCCCCTGGACGGTGCGCGTCCTGCCGCCCTTCACCAGCCGCAAGCACCTCCCGTCGAAGCTGGCCCGCCTGCGCGAACTCGACGGCCGCACCAGCGCCCTGACCCGCGGCGAGGGCACGGAGTTCGACAGCCTGCGCGCCTACGTCCCCGGCGACGACACCCGCTCCATCGACTGGCGAGCCACCGCACGCCACTCAACGGTCGCCGTCCGCACATGGCGCCCCGAACGCGACCGGCACATCCTCCTGATCCTCGACACCGGCCGTACCTCCGCAGGCCGTGTCGACGACGCACCCCGCCTCGACGCCTCCATGGACGCGGCCCTCCTCCTCGCCGCCCTCGCCTCCCGCGCCGGCGACCGGGTCGACCTCCTCGCCTACGACCGCCGAGTACGTGCCCTGGTCCAGGGCCGCACAGCACGCGACGTCCTCCCGTCCCTCGTCGACGCCATGGCGACCCTCGAGCCCGAGCTGGTCGAGACGAACGCCCGTGGACTCGCCGCCGCCGCTCTGCGCACAGCCCGCCGACGTTCCCTCATCGTCCTGATGACGACACTCGACGCCGCCCCGGTCGAAGAAGGCCTGCTCCCCGTCCTCCCTCAGCTCACCCAGCGCCACACGGTCCTGGTGGCATCGGTCGCCGACCCACGCATCGCCCGCATGGCCGCTTCCCGCGGCAACGCAGACGCGGTCTACGAAGCCGCAGCAGCAGCCCAGGCGCAAACCGAACGTCACCGCACCGCCGAACAACTCCGCCGGCACGGCGTCACCGTGGTCGACGCGACCCCCGACGACCTCGCCCCCGCGCTCGCAGACGCATACCTGGCGCTGAAAGCAGCAGGCCGCCTATAAAAAATGGGCTCTCCGAAAAGAGAGCCCGATAGCCAAACAGAAGACGCCGCAATAACCGGGAACGCAGAAAACCCCCGCACCAAGAGGTGCGGGGGTTTCCCCTACAATTTGTT
>NZ_JBHVYK010000182.1:0-1056 GCF_042880855.1 Streptomyces sp. NPDC058291 | reverse complement strand
AAGCGGTACTCGTCGACCACGTCGCCGGTGTTGCGCACACGCAGCCGCACGGTCGTGGTGCCGCCGGGATCCACGGTCGCCGCGGCCGGTTCCAGAGAAGTCCACAGAGTCACCCGCCGACGCTACGACGCCGGGCCGAAGGCGGTCAGGAGGCCATCGGGCACGACGGCTGCCCGAAAGGGACGGCCGGCCGTGCCCGGCAAGCCTGGTTTCCGCCGTGAATCAGCCCGTGGACCGCGCATCAGTCCGTGGATCAGTCCGTGGATCAGACCGCGCACCAGACCGTGGATCAGACCGCGCACCAGTCCGCTGATCAGACCGTGAAGCGGACGGCCTCCAGCTGGAGCCGGTCCTGCATCGGACTGCCGCCGTAGATCCAGTCGCCCGGCTTGGTGCAGCCGTTCCCCAGCCAGCCCCGGTCCTTGATGTGCGGGTTCTGGCAGACGGAGCCCTCCTTCGTCTTGATGGTGAACCCCTCCATCACCGAGACGGCCGGCTTGCTGGAACCCATGTACATGTCGACGCCGTCGGACGCCTTCGACCACTTGTCCCCGGTCAGCCAGCCCCCGTCCACATGAGCCGCGTTGCCCATGACGCCGCCCGTGCGCGCGGTGGCGATGTTGAGGGCCTTGATGCCCAGGTTCTTGCCGGTCGTACCGGCGATCGCGCCGTCGCAGACCGGGTCCTGCCAGCCCTTGTCCGCCACATAGGCGCGGTAGCAGATGTGCCGCCCGTCGCTGCGCGCCGCCAGCTTGTTCACGGCCACGGCCGCGGTCTCCTGCTTGGGCTTCGCGGGCGCCTTCGACTGGCCTCCGCCGCCTCCGCCTCCGCCCCCACCCCCTCCGCCGGCGTCGGCCGCGGCGCTGCTCACCGGGGCCTCGGGCGCCGCGGGGGCCGTCGGGGTAGGCACCAGGGCCGGGGCGCTGGGCGGGGCCGACGGGCTGGGCGCCAGGGTGTTGACGTCCGCCTGCGCGACCTTCTCCGACGCCAGGCTGCGCACCGGCGGCTTGTAGGCCAGCCAGATCATCACGAACGCGATCGCCAGGGCCAGGCCGA
>NZ_JBHVYK010000181.1:593-1085 GCF_042880855.1 Streptomyces sp. NPDC058291 | reverse complement strand
GTCAGGCGCCGTCCTCCGCGGCACGGCGCCGCGCGAAGCGGTACGCGACGGCCACCGAGCCCGCGACGAGCGCGCCGCCCAGCCCGATCTCCTGGAGGTCGAACCCCGCGGCGCTGCCGCCCTCGCCGGCGTGCACGCCCCGCGGGACGGGATAGGGCGCCGGGGTGACGTCCGCCGGGCGGCCGCCGGCGATCGTCAGTTCCTTGACGGCGCTGACGCCGCCACAGGTGAACGTCACCCGGTACGACGCGCCCGCCCTGGCGTCCCGGTCGACCGTGGCCACCGCCGACGTCGACCCCCGCGGGACGACGACCGTGTCGAACACCCCGGAGGACACCGTCACGGACTTCCTGCAGCCGCTGACGTGGGGGGGCGACGGGGCCCCGGCCCCACCCCCCCCCCCGACCCGAGCGGGCCCCCCCCCCCCCCCCCACACCCCCCCCCCCCCCCCCCCCCCCCAAAAAACCGCACGGAGTAGTTTGGGGTGGAAAT
>NZ_JBHVYK010000181.1:0-583 GCF_042880855.1 Streptomyces sp. NPDC058291 | reverse complement strand
CTCCCTGACAAATCTCCTGGCCTTCGCTGTGGTTGGGGGGTGTGTTGTTGATCTCTCGCCGGGCGCCCCCGCGACGCGGCCGGCGCCCCGCCCGCCCCCGCCGCCCCCCCCGCCCCCGCCACCTCTCCGCCCGCCGCGACGGTCGAGGGCAGCAGGTTGTAGCCGTTGGACATGACGTAGTGGCCGTCGTCGTCGCTCGCGACGGCGGCCGATGCGGAGAAGGCCAGGGCGGTGGCGCCCAGCAGTGCGGCCGAAGCGACGCGTATCGCGCGCATGGTGGATCCTCCGGTCTCCGAGGAGCAGCTGCGGACCTGTTCCGCTGACGTCGTCGATGCACCTCGATGTCCGAAACGCTAGGAACGTGTGTACGCGTCCGCGATCGCTGTAGCGCGAATGGGGCACGGCGGTGGGCCGCTCGGGGGAAACCGTTCCCGCGTCCGGGGGACGGCGGCGGCAAGGCGGCCGCCGCTCCCCGGCGCTGTGGGCCCCGGGGGGGCGGGGCCGGGCCCCCCCCCCCGTTCTGGTCCGGCGCCCGCGGCCCACGCCCCTCGGCGTGGGCGGGGCTCATCCCCCACGCCTGTGA
>NZ_JBHVYK010000180.1:0-1149 GCF_042880855.1 Streptomyces sp. NPDC058291 | reverse complement strand
AGTGGGCGGTTCGTAAGGTGATGTCCGTTTCTGCCTGAGGTTGGGGCAAGGTTGCTGGTGGAGGGCCGGTGGGCTATTGCCTCCTGACGAAGGTGCCGGTGTCCGCCTCGGTGAGGATTCCGAGCTTGACCAGGCGTTTCAGCTTGGCGCGGGTGCCTTCGACGTTCTTCGGCTGCAGTTCGTGGCCGAGGGCTTCGCAGACGTCCTTGGCCCGTAGCGGCCCGGTCGCGTGGTTGAAGGCGGCGAGGATGCGGGGGTAGTCCGGGTGCTCGGGGAGATCCGGCGCGGCGGTCGGGAGCCGGTCGGCGAGGCCGGTGACGGTCTTGCGGGTGATCGCGAGGTGCTCCAGGTGGGTCTCGGCCTCCCGTAACCGGGTCTGCAGGTCGTCGATCTGTGCGCGGAGGTCGTCGGCCAAAGCCCGGGTGGCGTCTTCCTGGAGGTCCAGGGCGTCGAGCAGGGGCTGGATGTTCACGCCGTCACCGCCTGCGCCTCGCGCCAGGTGGGGGTGTTCGCGCCGGTGAGGCGGCGGGTCATGACGTGGGTCATTGCCCAGTAGACGCGGGAGGCGGAGGAGGAGGGGCGGTGCTCGTAGTCGCGGACCAGGCGCCGGTGCAGTATCAGGATCCCGTAGGTCTGCTCGACCCTCCACCGCTTCGGCTGCGGCACGAACCCCTTGACCTGCGGGTTGCGGGCGACGATCTCGACGTCGATCCCCAGGCCGGCGCCGTGCATGACGACCTGGTTCTTGAAGCCCTGGTCGACCAGGGCTTTGCGGACGGTTCCGCCGGCGTGCTCGGCGACCTGGTCCAGCAGGACGATGCCCGCGGCGTTGTCGTGGGTGTTCGCGGCGAGGACGGTGACCGCGATGACCAGGCCGAGGACGTCCACGGCAAGGCCCCGCTTGCGGCCGGGCACCCGCTTGGCCGGATCGTGGCCGGTCGTGGCGGCGGGGACCCCGGCGGCCACGTGGACACTCTGGGTGTCCAGCACCACCAGGGTCGGGTCCTCTAATCGGCGGGTGCGCTCGCGGACCTGGCGGCGCAGGAGTTCATGAATGACCTGGTCCGTTCCGTCGTCCCGCCAGGCCGCGAAGTAGTAGTACGTCGCACTCTTCTGCGGCAGATCGTGCGGGAGATAGGCCCATTGGCA
>NZ_JBHVYK010000179.1:0-1209 GCF_042880855.1 Streptomyces sp. NPDC058291 | reverse complement strand
GCCGTCCACTCCGCCCGCCCGCCCGCGTCCGCTCCACCAGTGAGGTGAGCGGACGGGAGTGGCGTCCGGGCGCACGCGGGGGAGAGTGCTGGGATGTCGGCACCCGCCCGCCGCTGACGTCCGACACCCCGAGGACCGGTCCCGCATGCCCTTTTCCCGTAGGCCCGTCGCCGCGGCCGTCGTCTCCGTGCTCGCGCTCGGCGTCCCGGCGCTCGCCGCGGCCCCTGCCCACGCGCTGCCGATCCGCCCGGCGGCCGTGCCCCGCCTCGCGACGGCCGTCCCGGCCCCCGCCACCGTGACGGTGACCGGCGAGGGGAGCGCGAGCGCACCCCCCGACATCGCGGTCGTCGGCGCCGGCGTCGAGTCCTTCGCCAAGACCTCGCAGTCCGCGCTGGACGCGCAGAGCACGGCGGCGGCCGCGCTGCTGGCCGCGGTCCGCGCCCAGGGAGTCGCCGAACGGGACGTCCAGACGCGCAGCGTCACCCTCATCCCCGTCCACGACTCCACCGACGGCGTCTCGCGGCTGACGGGTTACCAGGCCGCGCAGTGGTTCTCGGTGAAGGTGCGCGAGGTGGCGAGGACGGGCGCGGTCCTGCAGGCGGTCACCGACGCCGCCGGTGACGCGGCGCGCATCGACTCCGTCGTCTTCGACGTCTCCGACCCCGCTCCGCTGCAGGCCCGCGCCCGCGAGGCCGCGCACGCCGACGCCCGCGCGAAGGCCGAGCAGTACGCCCGCCTCAGCGGCCGCCGCCTGGGCGCGCTGGTCTCCCTCAGCGAGGACGCCTCCACCTACCCGCGCCCCGTGTCACCGGCCGGGGAGACCTCCGGCGCCGGCATCGCCGCGGCGCCCGTCGCCCCCGGCGAGATCCGGGCGGGGGCGACGGTGACCGCGGTCTACGAACTGGACTGACCGGCTCCCCGGCCGCGCACCGCCCGGGACCGGCTGCCGGGCCGCGCACCGCCTGGGACCGGCTGGCCGCCCGGGGCCGGCTGCCCGGCGCACCGCCTGGGACCGGCTGCCGGGCTGCGCACCGCCCGGGGTCGGCTGCCCGCCCGGGACCGGCTGCCGGGCTGCGCACCGCCTGGGACCCGCTGCCCGCCCGGGACCGGCTGCCGGGCCGCGCACCGCCCGGGGCCGGCTGCCCGGCCGCGCACCGACCGGGACCGGCTGCCCGCCCGGGGCCGGCTGCCCGGCGCACCGCCTGGGAC
>NZ_JBHVYK010000178.1:0-1455 GCF_042880855.1 Streptomyces sp. NPDC058291 | reverse complement strand
AGCAGGGTGAAGCCTGCTCGTCCGTGCATCTGGCGTGCGATCCGTTTGGTCTTGGTGTTGACGCCCTCGGTGGGGCCGTTGCTGTACGGAAGCGTGAGGGCGGCGATCACGGCGTCGATGTCCCGGTCCAGGCCCCGGGTGAAGGCGTGTAGGTGGGGCAGATCGGCTGTTCGGACTTGGGCGATCCAGCGCGTGAGCGCATCGGCGTTGTCGGTGTGTGGCGTAAGGAGCGGGGCGAAGTCTCTGATACCTGAGGCCAGTTGGCTCATCTCGGGGCAGGCGGCGGTGAGCTTGGCCAGGAGCTCGTGCTGCTCGGGCTTGAGGTTGTCGGGTCTGGTCAGCAGCATCCGGGCGAGTCGGCGTGGCGAGATATGGCTGTGGTCGGCGTCCGCGCGGCCTTGGCTGATGTACTTGTGCAGAAGGTTCAGGCAGCCCGTGAAGCCGAGGGTCTTGATCTCTTCGAAGAGGTGCTGGACGGGGACGCCGGGGTCTTCACTTCGGCGTTTACGCAGGTGCTCGCGGTAGGGATCGACCAGGCCGGCACGGTACTTGGGGACGCGGAGCATGCGCTCGGGCCGGTCGGCTCGGGCGTAGCGTTTGACGGTGTTCAGGGCCAGTTGCAGGCGGCGGGCGCATTCGAGCAGGCCCACGCCCTTCTCTAGCAGGCCAGGACCTGGTGCCAGCGTTCGAGGGTGGTCTGAGCGCGGGGCCCGTCGTAGATCGGCGCGTCCAGTACGGTGGCCCAGCAGGTGCTGTGTGCCTTCACCTCGCTCAGGGCGGCTTCGCACAGGTTCTTCCATAAATGCCAGCGATCACCGACTTGCACCGCGTCAGGCAGAGCACGGCGGATGGCCTCGGCGTAGGTGGCTGAGCCGTCGCGGCACACGACCTCGATGCCCGGATGCCCGCGCAGCTACGCTTCCAGCATGTCGGCCGTGCGGTCGGGCAGCACGTCGATCCACTCATGGGTCTCGGCGTCGATCACCACGGTGGCATAGCGGTGCCGCCGGCGCAGGGCGAAATCGTCGACGCCGATCACGCGGGGCACCCGCCCGGTGGGCAACGGGATGCGCAGCAGGGTGCGCAGGGCCGTGTGACGGGACAGGCCCACCGCGAGTATCGCCAGCAGACGTGATCCCGCCCGGCCCGCTAACTCTTTGACCACGGCCTTGACCTGCCTGGTCAGACGAGCGGTGCGTCGCTGGTATCGCTCCAGCACCCCGGGCACCTGTTCGCGGAGGGTGTGGCGGCAGCCGCGTGTGGGACACACCAGACGCCGCACCCGCACACGGACCACCACCCGTCGCCCGTCGCCCGGAACGTCGGCCACCGTCCGCCAGTGATAGCCGTGCACCCGTCCCGACGAGGCCCCGCACACCGGGCAGACCGCGGTGTCCAGCGGCGTCCGGGCCCGCACCACGATCCGCTCACCCTCGTCGACCACATCCTCCATGA
>NZ_JBHVYK010000177.1:0-1552 GCF_042880855.1 Streptomyces sp. NPDC058291 | reverse complement strand
AGCGGCTGAGGTCGAGCTCGGTGGGCTGTGCGAAGCGTGAGAAGTTGTGCACGCACAGCACCAGGTCGTCCTCGTGTTCGCGCAGGAAGGCCAGGACGGCGGGGTTGGAGGAGGGCAGTTCGGTGTAGGTGCCCAGGCCGAAGGCGTGGTTCTGTTTGCGGATCTCGATCATGCGGCGGGTCCAGTGCAGCAGCGAGGAGGGCGAGGACATCGACGCCTCGACGTTGGTGACCTGGTAGCCGTAGACGGGGTCCATGATGGTGGGCAGGGAGAGCCGGCCGGGGTCGCAGGAGGAGAAGCCGGCGTTGCGGTCGGGGGTCCACTGCATGGGGGTGCGCACGGCGTCGCGGTCGCCGAGCCAGATGTTGTCGCCCATGCCGATCTCGTCGCCGTAGTAGAGGATCGGCGAGCCGGGCAGGGACAGCAGCAGGGCGGTGAAGAGTTCGATCTGGTTGCGGTCGTTGTCGAGGAGGGGGGCGAGGCGGCGGCGGATGCCGATGTTGGCGCGCATACGCGGGTCTTTCGCGTATTCGGCGTACATGTAGTCGCGTTCTTCGTCGGTGACCATTTCGAGGGTGAGCTCGTCGTGGTTGCGCAGGAAGATGCCCCATTGGCAGTTGGCGGGGATCGCGGGGGTCTTGGCGAGGATCTCGGAGACGGGGTAGCGCGATTCGCGGCGGACGGCCATGAAGATGCGGGGCATGACGGGGAAGTGGAACGCCATGTGGCATTCGTCGCCGCCGGAGGCGTAGTCGCCGAAGTAGTCGACGACGTCCTCGGGCCACTGGTTGGCCTCGGCCAGGATCACGGTGTCCGGGTAGGCCGCGTCGATCTCCTTGCGGACCCGCTTGAGGAACTCGTGCGTCGCGGGGAGGTTCTCGCAGTTCGTGCCCTCCTCGGCGTACAGGTAGGGCACGGCGTCGAGGCGGAAGCCGTCGATCCCGAGGTCGAGCCAGAACCGCAGCGCGGAGATCATCTCGTCCTGGACGGCGGGGTTCTCGTAGTTGAGGTCGGGCTGGTGGGAGAAGAAGCGGTGGAAGAAGTACTGCTTGCGGACGGGGTCGAAGGTCCAGTTGGAGACTTCGGTGTCGACGAAGATGATGCGGGCGTCGCCGTACTGTTTGTCGTCGTCGGCCCACATGTAGTAGTCGCCGTAGGGGCCGTCGGGGTCCTTCCTCGATTCCTGGAACCACGGGTGCTGGTCGCTGGTGTGGTTCATGACGAAGTCGATGATGACGCGCATGCCGCGTTGGTGGGCGGCGTCGACGAACTCGACGAAGTCGGCGAGGTCGCCGAACTCGGGGAGGACGGCGGTGTAGTCGGAGACGTCGTATCCGCCGTCGCGCAGGGGGGATTTGAAGAAGGGCGGCAGCCAGAGGCAGTCGACTCCGAGCCATTGCAGGTAGTCGAGTTTGGCGGTGATGCCCTTGAGGTCGCCGACGCCGTCGCCGTTGCTGTCCTGGAAGGAGCGGACGAGGACCTCGTAGAAGACCGCGCGCTTGAACCACTCGGGATCGCGGTCCTTGGCCGGAGTGTCCTCGAAGGTGTCCGG
>NZ_JBHVYK010000176.1:0-1891 GCF_042880855.1 Streptomyces sp. NPDC058291 | reverse complement strand
CCCCGGCTCCGGCTCCGGCCCCGGCCTGGCCCGCCCCGGCCCTGACCGCCCCGACCCGGCCCGGCCCCGGCCCTGTCCCGGCCCCGGCCCGGACCTGACCCCGGCCCTGACCCCGGCCCTGACCCTCGGCCCCGGCCCCGGCCCCGGCTCCGGCCTGGCCCGACCCGGCCCTGACCCGCCCCGACCCGACCCCCGGCCCCGGCCCCCGACCCGGCCCTGACCCGGCCGGCCCCCGACCCGGCCCCCGGCCCCCGGCCGCGCTATCCGTCGGTGGCCGGTGGCCGGTGGCCGGTGGCCGGTGGCCCGTGGCTGGCGGCCGGTGGCCGGTAGGTGGTCGCGGACCGGTGCCAGGCTCTCCGAGGATTCACTCGAACGGGTGTGGCGTATGGGGATCTCCGTTCGGGATCGGCTCGTTGTACGGGTGCGAGGCCGGAACTCGGCGTCGGAACGGTCCGGTTCGCGACCGGGTTCGCGACCGGGTTCTGCGATCGCCGTCGGGTCCGCCGGGAGCGCGGGGACACCCGGTCGCGGGGCGCGGGAGCGCGGCGCGTCACGGATTCTCCTTCCTCGTCGCCCCCTTCGGCCGGAGCGTGGTGCACCTTCTGGCCGGAATACGCCCCCTTCGGGGTGCGGCCGGGAGGCGATGAGGGGCACCCTGGGCGTCGGGCACTTGTCGGGTGAGGGACAATGGAGGCTCTGTCAGGGCGGGTTGCATGAGGGGACGCATGTCGGAGGCGGAGCGGGCGGGAACACCCCGTCAGGACAAGAGCGCACGTCTCCTCGCCGGGCGGTACCGGCTGGGAGACGTACTCGGCCGCGGCGGCATGGGGACGGTGTGGCGCGCCGAGGACGAGACCCTCGGACGCACGGTCGCCGTCAAGGAGCTGCGGTTCCCGGGGAACATCGACGAGGACGAGAAGCGCCGGCTGATCACGCGGACGCTGCGCGAGGCCAAGGCCATCGCGCGGATCCGCAACAACAGCGCGGTGACGGTCTTCGACGTGGTCGAGGAGGACGACCGGCCGTGGATCGTGATGGAGCTCGTCGAGGGCAAGTCCCTCGCCGAGGCCATCCGCGAGGACGGCGTGCTGAAGCCGAAGCGGGCGGCGGAGGTGGGGCTCGCCATCCTCGACGTGCTGAGGTCGGCCCACCGTGAGGGCATCCTCCACCGCGACGTGAAGCCGTCGAACGTGCTGATCGCCGAGGACGGCCGGGTCGTGCTCACCGACTTCGGCATCGCCCAGGTCGAGGGCGACCCGTCGATCACCTCCACCGGCATGCTCGTCGGGGCGCCCTCGTACATCTCCCCGGAGCGGGCCCGCGGGCACAAGCCGGGCCCCGCGGCCGACCTGTGGTCGCTCGGCGGTCTGCTGTACGCGGCGGTCGAGGGCTCGCCGCCGTACGACAAGGGCTCCGCGATCGCCACGCTCACCGCGGTGATGACCGAGCAGTTGGAGGAGCCGAAGAACGCGGGTCCGCTGAAGGACGTCATCTACGGCCTGCTCACCAAGGATCCCGCACGGCGGCTCGACGACGCGGGTGCGCGGGCGATGCTCAACGCCGTGCTCCACGCGCCCGAGCCCGGCCATGCCGAGCCGGCGGACGCGACGAAGGTGGTCCCGCTGCCCGCGCAGCCCGAGGGGCCCGCGGGCAAGGGGAGCTCGGCGGGAGCCGAGGCGGGCGAGAAACTGCGCGGGGCGTTCCGGTCCGTGCGCAAGGCCGCGGGGGCGGCGACCTCGGCGGCCGCGTCCCGCGCCAAGTCGGCGGGCGCGGCGAGTGCTTCCGGTTCGGTGGGCGCGGGCGAGGCGCAGCAGGGCGGTGCGGCCCGGGGCGCCGGGGGCACCGCGTCCGCCGCCGCCCCGCCCGCCGTGCCGGCTGCCCCGCCCAGGTC
>NZ_JBHVYK010000175.1:0-2041 GCF_042880855.1 Streptomyces sp. NPDC058291 | reverse complement strand
GCTGGGGGTGCGCTCCGGGGCCGACGGTGTGGACGACCCCTCAGCGGGTCGACGTCAGTCGTTGACGCAGGTGTTGCCGAAGGCGGGGTTCAGCAGCCCGATCACCGAGATCGTGTTGCCGCAGACGTTCACCGGGACGTGCACGGGAACCTGGATGACGTTGCCGGACACCACACCCGGGGAGCCCACTGCGGCGCCCTGGGCTCCGGCGTCGGCGACGGCCAGGCCCGCACCCGCGAGAACCAGCCCACCAGTGGCTGCCGCAGCAGCGACGACCTTCTTGATCATTATTCCTCCTCGTTGGCAAAGCGACCCCAAGCAGCGGATCGCATGTCACCAGTAACGAGGCGAAATTAATGGGGCTACGCGCTTATCGGCGCATTCACTCTTCTCAGTCGCGTCCGTACAGGCGGCCGATTTCCTCCCCGGTGAAAGCCGGTCCAGCGGGACGGGTCAGGAGGCGTCGATGAAACGGTCCAGCACGCGCACCCCGAACTTCAGCCCGTCCACCGGGACCCGCTCGTCGACGCCGTGGAACATCCCGGCGAAGTCGAGCTCCGGCGGCAGCTTGAGCGGGGCGAAGCCGAACCCGCGGATGCCGAGATCGTCGAAGGACTTGGCGTCGGTTCCGCCGGAGAGCATGTAGGGGACGGCCTTCGCCGTGGGGTCCTCGGCGAGCAGCGAGGACTGCATCGCCTCCACCAGCGCCCCGTCGAAGGACGTCTCCAGGGCCTTGTCGCAGTGCACGTCCTCGCGGCGCACCTTGGGGCCGAGGATCCGGTCGAGGTCGGCGAGGAACTCGTCCTCGTGCCCCGGCAGGAACCGTCCGTCGACGTGCGCGGTGGCCTCGCCGGGGATGACGTTGACCTTGTAGCCGGCGCCCAGCTGGGTGGGGTTGGCGGTGTTGCTCAGGGTCGCGCCGATCAGCTTGGCGATGCCGCCGAGCCGGGCCAGGGTCGACTGCATGTCCTCGGGGTCCAGCTCGGTGCCCAGCGCGTCGCCGAGCTCGTCGAGGAAGGCGCGGGTCGTCTTGGTGACCCGCACGGGGAAGGTGTGCCGGCCGAGCCGCGCGACGGCCTCGGACAGCTCGGTGATGGCGTTGTCCCGGTGGATCATCGAGCCGTGCCCGGCGGTGCCGGCCACGGTCAGCTTCATCCAGTGCATGCCCTTCTCGGCCGTCTGGATGAGGTAGAGCCGCCGCTCCTCGCTCACGGTGAACGAGAAGCCGCCCACCTCGCTGATCGCCTCGGTCACGCCGTCGAACAGGTGGCGGTGGTGGTCGACGAGGTGACGGGCGCCGTAGGTGCCGCCCGCCTCCTCGTCGGCCAGGAACGCCAGCACGATGTCGCGCGGGGGCCTGCGCCCCGAACGCAGCCGGTCGCGGACGACGGCCAGCGTCATCGCGTCCATGTCCTTCATGTCGACCGCCCCGCGGCCCCACACGCAGCCGTCCGCGACCTCGCCCGAGAAGGGGTCGTGGGTCCAGTCGGCCGCGTTGGCCGGGACGACGTCGAGGTGGCCGTGGATGAGCAGCGCGGGCCTGGACGGGTCCTCGCCCTCGATGCGGGCCACCGTCGAGGCGCGGCCCGGGTGGGACTCGAAGATCTCCGGTTCGAGGCCCACCTCGGCGAGCTTCTCGGCGACCCACTCGGCCGCCTTGCGCTCGCCCGGGCCCGAGTGGTCGCCGTAGTTGCTGGTGTCGATCCGGATCAGCTCGCGGCAGAGGTCCACGACCTCGTCCTCGCCGGTGACGCCCCTGGCCGTGTCGTCCGTCGCGCTCACGCTGGTTCCTCCCGCTGTCACTGCTGGTGGGTCCCCTCATCCTCTCTCTCCCAAGGCCCCCGCCCAAGGCCGGTCCCGGCCCGTCACACGCCGTTCACGCCGGACGGGACTCCGCGCCGCCGGCCACCCGTGATCGGGCACCCCGGAAAGCCTGGTAATGTTTACGACGTCGCCGCGAGGGAAACCCCGCACGACAGACACCTTGTCCGGGTGGCGGAATGGCAGACGCGCTAGCTTGAGGTGCTAGTGCCCTTTATCG
>NZ_JBHVYK010000174.1:0-2109 GCF_042880855.1 Streptomyces sp. NPDC058291 | reverse complement strand
GAGACAGGCCTCCGGTCGTCGGGCCCCCGCCTCCGGTCGTCCGCCCCGGCCTCCGGTCGTCGGGCCCCGGCCGCCGGTCCCCACGGCCACCACCGACCGTGTCACCGCCGGTGGTGGCCGTCCCGCGGGCTAACGCTCCGCGTCCAGCGTCTCCAGTTCCTCGTCCTCGATGTCGTCCACCAGATCGTCGTCGGCGTGGTCGTCGATCTCGTCGAAGACCGAGCTCACGTCGAAACGGCACACGACGCTCGCGGGGTCGGCCTCGTCGAACGGCGCGTCCAGCCACTCCCCCGGCTCGGCCGGTTCGTCGGCGGCCAGCACCCACAGCGTGGAGTCGCCCTCCTCCAGACCGAACTCCTTGTGCCGGGAGGCGATCTCGTCCGCCTCGAACTCGCCGAACAGGATGCCCAGCGCACCGTGCACGGTGCTCGCGGCCTCGCCCCCCGCCGCGTCCTCGTCCGCCGCCTCCACCCGCTGGGCCTGCGCCAGCAGCCGCTGCGGCTCGGCGACGGCGTAGTCGCGGCGGATCAGCACGCTCAGCGCGTTCGGCTCCTCGGGGCCGCCGTAGGGCGGCAGCGAGTCCTCCGCGCCGGGGATCTCGAAGGGCGTGACCTCGTCGTAACGGTCGTAGAGCAGTTCGTCGTACACCTCGGCGGCCGCGGCCAGCTCGTTGAACGCCTCGTTGACGGCCGGGTCGTCCTCTCCCGTCCTGCGTTCGACCGCGGCCAGGTGGCGGTCGAGCGCGGTCTTGACCGCCTCGGCGGCGGCGCGTACCTCGGCAGCGGTGGGCTGCGCAGCATCAGACATAGTGCAGACGCTATCCGTACCGGGGCCCAGCCCGCACAATAGATGCGATGCCGGAATACGAATTCGTCGACGTCTACGTGCCGCGCGGGGTCTCCCGCAAGGAGGCGACGCGACTGCTGACCGACCATGCCGAGTACGGACACTGGGAGTTGGACCGCCTGAGCCTGCTGCGTGACGGCAGCCGCAGGGTGCGGTTGCGCCGGCGGATCATCCGCCAGGTGCGTGCCACGTGGTGAGGTGACAGACGCAGAACGGAGCGGGCCCCGCCGAGGCGGGGCCCGCTCCGTTGCGGACGCCCTGCGCGCCTACGCGGAAGGACGCGCCTTGCGGTAGAGCACGGCGCCCGCGAGCAGCGCGCCCGCGCCGACCGGCAGGACGAGGCCCATCGGCATCTCGCTGCCCGTGTGCGCGAGCTGCGCGGCATGGGCGGCGGGCCGGTGGACGGCGGACGCGCCGACCGGCGTCACCTGGTGCGAGGTGGACGGCACGCCGCCGGGGCGGGACGAGCTGGAGTGTCCGTGCCCGACCGGCTTGCCGTGGTCGTGCCCGCCGGGCTTGCCGGGCGTCTCGTGGCCGCGGGACGGGGGCGTGTGGACGCCGCCGTCGTTGGCGCAGTCGTTGCCGAAGCTCGGGTTGAGGATCCCGACGACGTCGACGCTGTTGCCGCACACGTTCACCGGCACGTCGATCGGCGCCTGGACGTGGTTGCCGGAGCCGACGCCGGGCGACCCGCCGGTGTGGCCGCCCGCCTGCGCGCCCCCGGAGCCGCTCTGCGCGCCGGAGCCGCCGTGGCCACCGGCGTGACCGCCGTTGTGACCGCCGTTGTGACCCCCGGCGTTCCCGCCGCTGTGGCTCCCGCCGTGGTTACCGGCGTGACTGCCGCCGCCGCGCTGCTCGCCGTATCCGCGCGACGCGGCGCCGCCGCCCTTGTTGGCGCAGGAGTTGCCGAAGGTCGGGTTGAGCGCCCCGACGACGTCGACGGTGTTGCCGCACACGTTGACGGGAATGTTGACCGGCGCCTGCACCGAGTTGCCCGACAGGACGCCGGGCGAGTCGGTGGCGTAGCCGTTGGCGCCGGAGTCGGCGTGGGCGTAGCCGCCGGCGGCGGCGATCACCCCCGTTGCCGCCGCCACGGTCATGAGGCTTTTGCGGGTGACCTGTCGCATTGCTGAATCCCTGCTTTCCATTCCGTCCGCGTCCCGAATCGCTCGCATCATTGCAGCTGTTCGATTCATTCGGGATTTTCGAAGTCTTCGGCCTTTCCTTCGGAAAAGACCGGTCGGCCCCGGAGCGCATGGGGTG
>NZ_JBHVYK010000173.1:0-2521 GCF_042880855.1 Streptomyces sp. NPDC058291 | reverse complement strand
GTTAAACCACCCCCCCCCTCGGGGCGCCCGCCCCGCCGGGCTCCACCCCCCCCCCGACCCCGGCCCCCGGCCCCGCGGCGCGGCGGCCCCCGCGACCGGTGGTCTGCGGGGAACGGACGGACGGTGACGGCGGGGGAGAAGGGGGAGAAGGGGGAGACGGGGAGGGGCGAACGTGGTCGGTCAGCCGGCGACGTGGCAGTCGAACGCGTGCAGATAGGGGTTGACCGGGCTGATGTCGTCGATGACCAGACCCGCCTCGGTCAGCCGGGAGACCATGCTCCGCGTGGTGTGCTTGGCGCCGCCGACGTTGAGCAGCAGCATCAGGTCCATGGCGGTGCTGAACCGCATCGACGGCGTGTCGTCGACGAGGTTCTCGATCACCACGACCCGTGCCCCCGGCCCGCCCGCCTCACGGACGTTGCGCAGCGTGCGGGCGGTGCTCTCGTCGTCCCACTCCAGGATGTTCTTGATGACGTAGACGTCGGCCTGCACCGGGACGGCCTCGCGGACGTCGCCCGGCACGACCCGCGCCCGGTCGGCGAGGTCGCCGCCCGCGAGCAGCCTCGGCACCGCGTTCTCCACCACTCGGGGCAGGTCGAGCAGGACCCCGTGCATCGCGGGGTACTTGTCGAGCAGGCTCGCCACCACGTGCCCCTGGCCGCCGCCGAGGTCGGCGACCGACGAGCTCCCTGACAGGTCGAGGAACTCCGCCACGTCCCGCGCCGACTGCACGCTGGACGTCGTCATGGCGCGGTTGAAGACGTCCGCCGACTCCGGGGCGTCCTCGTTGAGGTAGGGGAAGAACTCCTTGCCGTACAGGTCCTGCACGACGTTGCGGCCGGTGCGCACGGCCTCGTCCAGCAGCGGCCAGGCGTCCCAGGTCCAGGGCTCGGTGCACCACAGGGTGATGGCGCGCAGGCTGTGAGGGTCGTCCTCGCGCAGCAGTCGGGAGACGTCGGTGTGCGCGAACGTCCCGTCGGCCTGCTCGGCGAAGACGCCGTAGCAGGACAGGGCCCGCAGCAGCCGGCGCAGCGGTTGGGGCTCGGTCTTCACGGCGGCCGCGAGGTCCGCCACGGTCAGCGGACTGTCGCCGAGGGCGTCGGCGACGCCCAGCCGGGCGGCCGCGCGCAGGGCGGCGGCGCAGGCCGCCCCGAAGGCGAGCTCCCTCAGCCGCATGGACGGGGGCGGGACGGGGGGCGCCGCCGGGGCCGGCGGATCCGGGTGCAAGAGAGGCTGAACGGTCGTCATCTGCCGCCTTCTTTCCTACTGGGGTTCGTGAAGTTCGCGGAGTGCCTGAAGTGCGCGGGGGGCCTGGTGCGGGCCACGGCTCAGCACAGGCCGGCGGGCCGCGAAGCCCGGCACGAGTTGCCCTCGAAGGTGTTGCCCTTGCCCGCGGTGTCCGCGTTCACCAGGTCCGCCGGGGAGTTGCCCCGCAGTTCGTTGTCGGTGATGCGGTTGCGGTCGCTGGTGGTGCCCACGAAGCTCTTGAACAGGACGATGCCGCCGGAGAGCGGGGAGTTGCCGACGTTGTCCTCGATCACGTTGCGGGTGACCAGGCTGTCCTCGGCGCCGGTCAGCACGATCCCGGAGCCCTGCAGGGCGTCCAGCCGGGCGGTCTTCGGACAGGACTTGTTGTTGCGCACGATGCGGTTCTCGCGCACGGTGACGAGCCCGGCCTTGGGCTTGTTCTCGTCGCCGACGACGAAGACCGCGGCGCAGTTGCCGCTCAGGTGATTGTGCGCGACGGTCAGGTTGCGCAGCCGGCGGACGGTGACGCCGATCCGGTTGCCCTCCAGCCGGTTGCGCTCGACCACCGTTCCGTCCGTGTCCGTGGCGCCCTGCTCCTGCTGGACGCTGTTGGCGAGGAAGAGTCCCGCGTCGCCGTTGTCCTGGGCGGTGTTGCCCCGGAACACGCCCCGCACGGAGCCCTCCTGGGCGATGCCCCACACCCCGTTCTTCACGGCGGTCACGTTGCGCACGGTCAGGCGGTCGGTCGCGGAGGCGTAGACGCCGGTCCGGGTGAAGCCGGAGACGGTCAGACCGGCGACGGTGACGTCCTCGACGCGGTGGTTCTTCGTGCCGACGACGCAGATGCCGTTGCCGCCCGCCGCACAGGCGCCGGCGGCCTTCCCGGCGGCGGGGGCCGGTTCGAGCACGGTGCGCCGGCCCATGCCGCGCAGGGTCAGGCCGGGCGTGCTGACCGTGACGCTCTCGTGGTAGGCGCCGAGGGCGAGCAGGACCGTGTCGCCCGGCTCGGCGGCGTCCACCGCCTTCTGGATCGATTCCCCCGGCCGGACCAGGTGGACCGTGTGGCCGGCGGCGGACGGGGCGGCGCCCAGGCCCGTGCCGAGGAGGGCCGCCGTGCACGCCAGATATGCGATATGGCATTTCTTCATATTGCTGACGTTATGACCGGAAGGGGGGTGAAACGGTGGGATGGGCCATCCGGCGGCGTGTCCCGCCGGCGGCCGTGCCGCCGGCCCGGGGTCAGCGGGAGCGGCGGCCGCGGGCGCCGTGACCC
>NZ_JBHVYK010000172.1:0-2944 GCF_042880855.1 Streptomyces sp. NPDC058291 | reverse complement strand
TGGTGGGCCGCCTCGTCGACGTCGGCCAGGATCGCGCGTGCCCGGTCGAGGTAGGCGCGGCCGGCCTCGGTGAGGTCCACCCGGCGGGTGGTGCGGTGCAGCAGCTCGACGCCGAGCTCGCCCTCCAGCTGGCGGATCTGCGTGGAGAGCGGCGGCTGGGCCATGCGGAGCCGCTCGGCGGCGCGGCCGAAGTGGCGCTCCTCGGCCACGGCCACGAAGTACCGCAGGTGACGCAGATCCATATGCCGTCCGTATCGATCGACTCGAATATGCGTACTTCAGGATATCGCGGTCCGGGGTTAGCGTCGCCGTCATGAGTGCTTTCCTGTACGCCGCGGCTCGGACGCCGTTCGGTCGCTTCAACGGGGCGCTGGCCGGGGTCCGCCCCGACGATCTCGCCGCCGCCGCGATCACTTCCACCCTCGCGAGAGTGCCGGACCTCGACCGCGCCGCGATCGACGACGTGGTCTGGGGCAACGCCAACGGCGCCGGCGAGGAGAACCGCAACGTCGGCCGCATGGCGGCGCTGCTCGCCGGGCTGCCCGTGAGCGTGCCCGGCGTCACGGTCAACCGGCTGTGCGGCTCCAGCCTCGACGCCGCGATGACGGCCAGCCGGACGATCGAGTCCGGCGACGCCGAGATCGTGCTGACCGGCGGCGTCGAGTCGATGACCCGCGCGCCGTGGGTGCTGCCCAAGCCGGCGAAGCGGTTCCCGGCCGGCGACCTCACGGCCGTGTCGACGACGCTGGGCTGGCGGCTGGTGAACCCGCGGATGCCGAAGGAGTGGACGGTCAGCCTGGGCGAGGCCAACGAGCGGCTCCGGGAGCGCTTCGGGATCTCCCGTGAGCGGCAGGACGAGTTCGCCGCCCGCTCCCACCGACTCGCCCACGCCGCTTGGGAGTCGGGCTTCTACGACGACCTGGTGGCGCCGGTCGAGGGCGTCGACCTGACCCGCGACGAGGGCATCCGGGGCGGCTCGACACAGCAGGCGCTGGCGGGGCTCGAGCCGGTCTTCCGCACCCCGGAGCAGGGCGGCACCATCACCGCGGGCAACGCCAGCCCCCTGAACGACGGGGCCTCCGCGGTGCTGCTGGGCAGCGAGGGGGCCGCGGCCACGATCGGGGCCGACCCGGTCGCCCGCATCGCCGGCCGCGGCGTGATGGCGCTGGAGCCGCAGGCCTTCGGCTACGCCCCGGTCGAGGCGGCCAACCGTGCGCTGGCCCGCGCGGGGATCGGCTGGGACCAGGTGGGGGCGGTCGAGCTCAACGAGGCCTTCGCCGTGCAGTCGCTCGCCTGTCTCGACGCCTGGAAGATCGACCCCTGCCTCGTCAACCAGAAGGGCGGGGCCATCGCGATCGGGCACCCGCTGGGCGCCTCGGGCGGACGCGTCCTCGCCACGCTGGCCAAGGTGCTGCGCGAGAGCGGGCAGCGCTACGGCGTCGCCGCCATCTGCATCGGGGTCGGCCAGGGGCTGGCCGTCGTCCTGGAGAACTGCGGCGCAACGGAGGCGAACCGGTGAGCCGGGCGGAGATCGTCGAAACCGCGGATGCGGCGGTCGCCGGGATCGAGGACGGCTCCACGATCCTCGTCGGCGGCTTCGGACTGGCCGGAATGCCGTTCGATCTGCTCGACGCGCTCATCCGGCAGGGCGCGAAGGACCTCACGATCGTGTCCAACAACGCCGGCAACGGCGACGTCGGACTGGCCGCGCTGCTGGCCGCCGGCCGGGTGCGCAAGGTGCTCTGCTCCTTCCCGCGCCAGGCCGACTCCTGGGTCTTCGACGGCCTCTACCGCGCAGGGAGGATCGAGCTCGAAGTGGTGCCGCAGGGCAACCTCGCCGAGCGGATGCGCGCCGCCGGAGCCGGCATCGGCGCGTTCTACTGCCCGACCGCCGTCGGCACACCGCTGGCCGAGGGCAAGGAGGAGCGGGAGATCGACGGCCGTAGATACCTGCTGGAGTACCCCATCAAGGGCGACTACGCCCTGATCGGCGCGCACGTCGCGGACACCCTCGGCAACCTCGTCTACCGCAAGACCGCCCGTAACTTCGGACCCGTCATGGCCACGGCCGCGACGACGACCGTCGTCCAGGTCGACGAGATCGTGGAGCCCGGGAAGCTCGATCCGGAGGCCGTCGTCACCCCGTCCATCTACGTCGACCGGATCGTCCGGGCGGCAGCCCGTCGCTACACCGTGCAGGGGGCCCGATGACCACCACGCCGAACACTCAGGCGTCCGCCGACCACCGGCTCTCGATGGACGAACTGGCCGCCGTCATCGCCCGCGACATTCCGGCCGGCGCCTTCGTCAACCTCGGCATCGGACAACCCACCAAGATCGCCGACCATCTGCCGGCCGGCTCCGGGGTGGTGCTGCACACCGAGAACGGCATGCTCAACATGGGGCCGAAGGCCCAGGGCGACGCGATCGACCCCGATCTGACCAACGCCGGGAAGGTCCCGGTGACCGAGCTGCCGGGAGCCGCGTACTTCCACCACGCCGACTCCTTCGCCATGATGCGCGGCGGCCACCTCGACGTCTGCGTCCTCGGGGCCTACCAGGTCGCCTTCACCGGCGACCTCGCCAACTGGACCACCGCGGGTCCCGACGACATCCCCGCCGTCGGCGGCGCCATGGACCTCGCCATCGGCGCCAAGGACGTCTACGTGATGATGACGCTCTTCACCCGCTCCGGCGAGCCCAAGCTCGTGCCGCACTGCGCCTACCCCCTCACCGGCGTCGGCTGCGTCAGCCGCGTCTACACCGACCACGGCGTCTTCGACGTCGGCCCCGACGGCGTACGGATCCGGGAGACCTACGGCGTGGGCGCCCACGAACTCGCGGAGCGGCTCGGCGTCCTGCCGTCCTAGGGCTGCGGCGGCGCCTCCTCGCGCGCCTCGCCGCCCCTCCCCAGCGCTCGCCCCGAGCCACCGCGGCTCGGGGC
>NZ_JBHVYK010000171.1:0-3612 GCF_042880855.1 Streptomyces sp. NPDC058291 | reverse complement strand
GCGCCGCGGGGGCGCCGCCCCGGGACGGGGTCCCGCCGCCCCGGGAGACGCTGCCGCCGCGCGCCGGCGCTCCGCCGCGCGAGGGGACCGGACCGCGGGAGGACGGCGCCCCGCCGCGCGGCGGCGGCGTACCCGGCCCGCCCAGCTGGCGCAGGGTCCGCTCCGAGTAGCCGGTGTCCGAGAGCCGCCCGGTGGGACGGTCCGCCTCGGCGGCCCGCGGCGCCGGAGGCCGCGCGTCCGCCAGGCCCTGCGCCTCACGGGTGGCGATCTCCTTCAGGCGCAGGGAGAGATCGAGGGTGCTGGGCCGTTCCTCCGGGTCCTTCGCCAGACAGGCCCGCACCAGCGGCGCCAGTGCGTCCGGCACCCCGTGCAACTGCGGCTCCTCGTGCACCACGCGGTACAGCATGACCTCGGAACTGCCCTGTCCGAAGGGCGAGTCGGCCGTCGAGGCGTACGCGAGCGTGGCGCCGAGCGAGAACACGTCGGTGGCCGGTGTGACCAGCGCCCCCCGCACCTGTTCCGGCGCGAGGAACCCGGGGGAGCCGACCGCCGTCCCGACGTGCGTCAGGGTCGAGGCCCCGGTCGCCCAGGCGATGCCGAAGTCGATGATCCGCGGGCCCTTGGGGGAGAGCAGGATGTTGGACGGCTTCAGGTCCCGGTGCACCACCCCGGCCTCGTGGACGGCGACGAGCCCCTCCGACAGCGCGGCCCCGATGGAGGCGAGCTCGGCGGCGCCGAGCGGTCCCTCGTCGTTGACCTTGTCGTGCAGGGAGGGCCCGGGCACGTACTGGGTGGCGAACCACGGACGGTCGGCGTCCAGGTCCGCCGCGACCAGCCGGGCCGTGCATCCGCCCCGGATCCGCCGGGCTGCCGACACCTCGCGCGCGAACCGCGAGCGGAACTCCTGGTCCTCGGCCAGATCAGGCCTGATCACCTTCAGCGCGACCCGCTGGCCCTTCTTGTCGGACCCCAGGTAGACGACGCCCATGCCGCCCGCGCCGAGCCGTCGGTGAAGCCTGAACGAGCCGACGACACGCGGGTCCTCGCGCCTCAGGCGCATCATCGCCATGTTCATCCCCGCTGCCCGGTCCGTTTGACGTGGCACAGCTTACGTTTCCACGGCCGTTCGCGCGCAGAGGCCGCGCCCTCCGGCCCCGATCGATTGTCAGTGGCCGGTGGGAGAATTGAAGGGTGGTCAGGGAGCCTGCGAACAGGCGCGTATTGGCGGCTCCATGACCTCAACCCACCTGCCGCAGAAGGGGGATTGAACCCGTGAAGGGTGACCGTGTGGAGATAGTCGTCGACGCCGGAGACACGACCCGGACGTACGAGGTGACGGCGAGCAGGGCGGGCCGCCGAGTGGAGACGGCGGTACGCCGAGGGGTGGTGGAAGTGAGCGAAGTCACGCGAAACGGCACCGCGGTGCGTACGGCCCGTTTCATGGCGAACAGGGTGCTCGCCCTGGTCGAACACCCCGTGCCCCGGGAGGACGGCTCGGAAATACCGGCCCGCAGCGGACACCCTCTCCGGGAAGACCCCGAGAGCTAGGCCCTCGTCTCCACCCAGGGGAGTACTCCGCAGGTCACGGCTCATCCTCCGGGAGGCCCGGCAATCGGTACGAGGGCATGACGTGCGGCGAGCGCCGTCCGCCTAGATTTGAGGTCAAGCGGCGGGTGCAGCACTCGTCCCCCGAGGTCAGACGCCCGCCGCTGCCAACGACAACTGATCAGGTCAGGAGAGGGACCATGGCCCACACGGCATCGCGGACGATGATCCGCACGCAAGGGCGCAGCACGCGCCCCCGCCGCACAGGCCGCCGCCACCCCCTGGTGGCGACGCTGATGGCCCTTCCCCTGGCGGTCCTGCTCCTGGTCGTCTTCGACGGCTGGGAGACGGTGGCCACACAGGCGTCGTCCGTGGGAGTGATGCTGGGGCGCTGAGCGGCGACCCCAGGCCCGGATGAGCGGTCCGGGCGGGGACATCCACCCATGAAACCCCGTGGGGACGGGGGTGCGGCGGACGGCAAAAGATGCAGGCGCAGCTGGGGAGCTGCGCCTGCATTGTTTTTCCCCGACGCCCGCGACCGGGCTTCGCCGCCTCTGCGTACCCTCACGGGAAGACCCGTACAGCCCCGCACAGACCCGTGCGCCGCAGCTCTGGGAGCGCCGTGACCGTCCATCCCCTGCTCGCCGAGCTCGCCCTTCGGGCCGCGGCCCGGGCTCACCGGATCGGCACGGACTGTTCCTGCGACGCGGCCGTCCTCGCCGTCCTCGCCGACCGCCCCGACGCCACCGTCGTCCGGCACGCGGACACCGTCGCGAAGGCGCACGCCCCCGGCACCGGCCCGGCCGCGCTGGCCCCGCGCCTCGCCGCCGCAGCCGCCCTCCCCGACGTCCTCCTGCCCCCGCTCACACCGGTCCCCTCCGATCTGCACGGCCGTCTCGTGACCTTCTGGCCGTACGGCGCCCCCGTCGACCCCGCCGACCCGGACGCCGCTCCCTGGGAGGCCGCCGGCGCGCTCCTCGCCCGGCTCCACCGGGTCCCCGCCCCGGTCGGCCTGCCGCCGATGCGCGGCCCCGCCAAGGCCGCCCACGCCGTGGCCCGCCTGCCCGCCGCCGGAGAGTCTTCCGCGGTCGCCGCCGTCCTGAGCGCCTGGCGGGCGCTGCCCGCCTGGGCCCGCGCCGAGGCCCCCATGCCCGACGCGGGCACGGTCTGCCACGGCGACCTCCACCTCGGCCAGCTCGTCCGTCATCCCGCGCCGGGCGGCCCCTGGCGGCTGATAGACGTCGACGATCTCGGCGTCGGCGTCCCGGCCTGGGATCTCGCCCGCCCGGCCGCCTGGTACGCCTGCGGTCTGCTCCCGCCCGCCGAGTGGAACCGCTTCCTCGACGCCTACCGGGAGGGAAGCGGTCCCGCCGTTCCCGCCTGCGGCGACCCCTGGCCTGCTCTCGACGTCCCCGCGCGCGCACTCACCGTGCAGACCGCGGCACGCCTGGTCACCAAGTCGGCGGCGCAGGACAGGCGGTTGGACGAAGTCGAACAGTGCCTGGTCGACGCCTGTGCGCGCATGGGTTCCGTACTGCCGCAGTCGGCGGCGGACTCGGCGAAGTAGGGTGCAACCGACCGAGGCCGGACAGTGTCTGTCCTGGCGGTAGGCGAAAGAGCACCGACCGGCGAGGAGTTGAGCCGAACCATGCAGTGCCCGAAGTGTCACGCTCAGATGCACACGTACAACCGCAACGGCGTCCAGATCGAACAGTGCAGCAACTGCCGGGGGATCTTCCTGGACTACGGCGAGCTGGAGGCGCTCACCCGCGTCGAGTCCCAGTGGTCCCAGCCCGCGCCGCCGCCCCCGGGCGCCCCGCAGGCGTACCCGGCCGCCCCGGCCGCCCCCGCCTGGGGCGCTCCCGCCCCGCACGGCGGCGGTCACCACGGCGGTGGTCACTACGGCGGTCACCACCGCCACAAGAGCTTCGGCCACATGCTCTTCTCCAGCTGAACCGGCGCATGCGAGAGCCCCCGACCGCGAAGGCGGCCGGGGGCTCTCGGCGTGTGGACGATACTGGGATTGAACCAGTGACCTCTTCCGTGTCAGGGAAGCGCTCTCCCGCT
>NZ_JBHVYK010000170.1:0-3761 GCF_042880855.1 Streptomyces sp. NPDC058291 | reverse complement strand
GGCCTGGTCCGGGCCCGCCGTGTCCGCCGTCGGCCGGCGAGGCGTGAAGCGGCGCTCAGGCGACGGCGGAGGCGGTCGTCAGCAGCTTGCCCATCGCGGCCAGCACCGGCCGCTCGACCCGGTAGTACACCCAGGTGCCGCGCCGCTCGGAGGTGAGCAGTCCGGCCTCCTTGAGCTTCTTCAGGTGGTGGGAGACCGTCGGCTGGGAGACCCCGACGTCGGAGATGTCGCACACACAGGCCTCCCCCCCCTCGTGGGACGCGACCGACGACAACAACCGCAGGCGGACGGGATCGCCGAGCGCCTTGAACATCCGCGCGGCCGCGTCCGCCTCGTCGGCGGTGAACGGTCGCTCGGTCAGCGGCGGGCAGCACGGCGCGGCGCTCTCGCCGGAGGCCGGCTCGAGCAGCGGCAGCACCTCGGTGTTCGGCATTCCCGCATGGTGGCACAGAGATTCCACGCACGTCTATGTCGACGGTGGTCGATGCAGGGACCTGGGGCAGAGCAGGTCGGACCGGGCCGTTCACGGGGCGGCCGGACGGGGAACGACCTGCTCTGGGTCGCGGCCACCTGGCTGCTCGCCCTGTGCGTGCAGAAGAGCGGAGCCTTCGGCGCCCTGTACGGACCGCTCACCGCGTTCATCGCTTTGCCGCTGTGGGCGGACCCGACGGCCGTCGCGCTGTTCCTCGGCATCGCGTTCGCGGCCCAGCTGGAAGCGGCCCGCGCCGGGATCGAGTCGGCCGTCCGGCCGGATCCGGGACCGGGCGCGTGATGCGGCCCGTCCGCCGGTCGGCGCGCGGCCGCCCCGCCGTCCGGCGCCCGGGACGACCGGCGCGTCCGTGGTCACCGGCGCGTTCGTGGTCACCGGCGCGGCGGCGTCGTCACCGGTCGGCGGCCGCCGTCACCGTCGTGGGATCCACGCCGGTCAGTTCCACGATGCGGTGCGGCGGCACGCCGGCGGCCAGTGCTCGCCCGATCAGGTCGTCCCTGCCGTCGGCGGAGTCCCGGTAGGCGAGGAGCTCCTCCTCCACGCCCGCCAGCGCCGCCGGGGCCAGGTGACGACGCACCCGGGACAGCTCCTCGTCGCTCAGCGGGACCGGCAGCCGTTCCGCGCCCTGCGGGAGGGCCCCCGTCTCCTCCGGCGGCAGGAGACGCAGGGCCGGGGACGTCGCCGAGCTTCCCTGGGCGGCCAGCCACGCCCGCACCGCGGGGGTGTCCATGCACGCGAGGTCGCCGACGGCGGCCGGCGGAACGCCGAGCGTCGTCGTCGCGTCGTCGAGCAGGAAGAGGTAGGCGTCGTCGGTCATGCTCAGCTCCTTCTCCGGGGAGGTGCGGCCGCGTGGAAGGGGCAGCCGGTCCACGTCCCCTTACCCCGCGGGGACGGAATCACCGTCCGGGCCGGGGCCCCGGGCAGGTGACGTCCGCGGCCGGCAGTCGTCCGGTGCGCAGGTAGGCGCTGACCGGGCGGTCGGCGCAGTCGTCGCCGTACGCGCCGTGGATTCCGTGCCGGTCCGCCCCCGCGACCATGGCCGGGCGCGAACTCGGCCAGGCGGCGTGCATCGCGGTCGCACCGGCGCACGTGGTGCGGGGGTCGCCCGTGGCGTTGGCCATGAGCGCCGGGGTGTCGGGCCGCACGGCGGTGGGGCGCTCCCGCGGCCGGTCCCAGAAGGCGCACGGGGCCATGTCATCGGTGAACGGCCCGATCAGCGGATCCCGATCAGCGGATGGCGTGCACGGGCTGCGCCGGACGTCCTGCCAGTAGACCTCGGGGTCGCGCGGGGCGGACGCGTCACCGCCGAGGATCGCGGTCTGCACGCTGCCGTAGGCCGATGCTCCGTCGCCGTCCTTCAGCAGGAAGTCCAGGGTGTTCGCGAGGTCGGCGTCCGGTTCGGCGCGCCGTCCCCGGGTGGCCTGGTCCACGGTGCACAGGGTGGGGGGCCGGCACCACCGCGGCTCCTCGGGGCAACCCCGGTCGGGGCGGACGGGTCCGCTATATCCCGATTGGTCTCCGCCGGGCCGGGCACTTGGCAGGGGACCGAGCCCCGCTGTCCTGGAGGTGTGGTGTGGCGGTACGGCATCGTCTGATCAAGGTGAGTCCGCGGACCGTGTGGGCCGTCCTCTCGGACGGCAGTCGCTATGCGGACTGGGTGGTGGGAACGTCGTCCTCGGAACCGGTGCGGGGGCAGTGGCCGCAGGTCGGCGCGGCGATCGCCTACGAGGTGCGGGTCGGCCCGCTGCGGCTGACCAACGAGACGGTCGTGCGGCACTGCGAGGAAGGCTCCCAGCTGGAGCTGGAGGCGCACGCGGGCGTCCTGGGCACGGCGCGGATCGCCCTCGAGCTGCGTCCGTGGGGCGAGCACTGCCTGGTGATCGTCGACGAACACCCGCTGCAGGGAGCGAGCGGGCGGCTCCACAACGCGGCCGCCGAGGCGCTGATCCAGCTGCGGCACCGCGCGATGCTGGCCCGGCTGGCCCGCGTCTGCGAGGAACAGGACCGGTCCGAGCGCTCGGAACGCTTCCAGCAGGGCAGGGCCGCAGCACGCTGACCGCCCGACCCGTTCGCCCCGGTGAGCGCCGTGGGGGCCGTGGGGGCCGTGGGGGCCGTCGCCTCAGTGCGGAGAGTGCTCGTCGGCGGTCCCCCGCTGGAAGGTGGCGTACAGCAGCCACAGCGACGGGACGAGCACCGACGCTCCCACCCCCAGCACCCACAGGACCGCCGGCAGCACCGACCGGAAGAGCCCATGCACCACCCGTCCACCGCAGGGGCCGACGACTCCGACGCCCTGTTCGGACTCGACGCCCTCGGCCCCGAGCGCGGGGTCCAGGGCCATGCCGGACCGTCCTTCCGCGACTCCGAGACCGCGCGCCGGCTGCTGCCCGTGCGGGAGATCCACGCCGAACCGGCGGCCGCCGCCTCCGCGCGCGGACGGCAGATCGTGGCACCCCCGCGCCGAGGACGTCCTGTGGCGGCCGGACCTTCAGGAGACCAAACGCTCGGAGAACGGCGCGCTGAACGTCCGCTACGCCGGCGCCGGCAAGGCGCGGGCGGTGGAGCGGCTTTGTGCGCTGGTGGCCGGACGGGCTCCCTGGCTGCGCATCCGGTACGCGTTCTGAGCCGTGGCCGGCCGGGCCGGGAGAGGGCTGCTCGGCCGCCGCATCGCCGTGCCGCCCGCTCCCCCACGCTTCAGGCCGCCTGGACGAGCTCCGCGCGGCCGAACAACAGGGCGTATCCGGAAGGGAGTCGGGCGAGGATCCGGCTGAGGAGATCCTCGCCGGCGAGCTGGGCCACGACGCGAAGGACGGTGCCCGCGTCCCAGCGGGTGGCGGCGGCCGAACCGCCGGTGCGGGACGCCAGGTCCTTGACGAAGCCCCAGCCGGTGAGGGGTTCCGTGGCGGGGATCTCGGAAATGAAGGTGACGGCGGCCTGCTGCGGCAGCCGCGCCGCGAGTTCCACACGCTCGTCCCCGGTGACCTGGCGTCCGAGGGCGGCCAGCACGGCGTGCACGGACTCCTCGGCCCGCGTGCGGGTAGGGTACGCGCCCTCGTACCGCACTCTTTCCAGCATCTCCTCGAACGTCGTGCCGACAGCGGACGGGCGTTCCTGCAGCGAAAACATCGGTGACGCGGTTGCCTTTCTCGTCTGCGACGGGTGCGCGTCGGCGGCCCGGGCTCGCCCGCCGGCCGCCGACGTCGCTCGGTCACGGAAGGGGGGGTGCCCCTATGGGTCTCGTCAAGCTGATGGGGCGGGCTGGGGTTCGTAG
>NZ_JBHVYK010000169.1:0-4488 GCF_042880855.1 Streptomyces sp. NPDC058291 | reverse complement strand
GCGCGGGGGCGGCCGGCGCGGGGGCCGGAGCCTCCGCGGCGGGAGCCGGAGCCGGGGCGGCCGGAGCCGGGGCGGCGGCCGGAGCCGTGCCCGGGGCGCCGATGACGGCCAGCTTGGCGCCGACCTCGGCGGTCTCGTCCTCGCCGACGGTGATCTCCAGCAGCACGCCAGAGGTGGGCGCCGGGATCTCGGTGTCGACCTTGTCGGTGGAGACCTCGAGCAGCGGCTCGTCGGCCTCGACCGAGTCGCCGACCGACTTCAGCCAGCGGGTGACGGTGCCCTCGGTGACGGACTCGCCGAGCGCGGGCAGGACGACGTCCGTGCCCTCGGCGGAACCGCCGCCGGCGGCGGCCTCGGGAGTGGGAGCCGGGGCCGGGGCCGCCTGCTCGGTGGAGGGCTGGGCGGCCGGGGCCGGCTCGGGGGCCGGCGGTGCGACCTCCTCGGCGGCCGGAGCCGGAGCGGCGGCCGGCGCGCCGGTGCCGTCGTCGATCACGGCCAGCTCGGCGCCGACCTCGACCGTCTCGTCCTCAGCGACCTTGATGGAGGCCAGGACGCCGGAGGCGGGGGACGGGATCTCGGTGTCGACCTTGTCGGTCGACACCTCGAGCAGGGGCTCGTCGGCCTCGACGCGCTCACCCTCGGCCTTCAGCCAGCGGGTGACGGTGCCCTCGGTGACGCTCTCGCCGAGCGCCGGAAGGGTTACGGAAACCGGCATGGTTTCGGTTGCTCCTTACGAGTTGCGGAAGTCTGTGTCGTCGCTTCGACGTGTCTCGACCGAGGGTCAGTCGTGCGAGTGCAGCGGCTTGCCCGCCAGGGCCAGATGGGCCTCGCCGAGCGCCTCGTTCTGGGTCGGGTGCGCGTGGACGAGCTGCGCGACCTCGGCGGGCAGCGCCTCCCAGTTGTAGATCAGCTGGGCTTCGCCGACCTGCTCGCCCATGCGGTCGCCGACCATGTGGACGCCGACCACGGCGCCGTCCTTCACCTGGACGAGCTTGATCTCGCCCGAGGTGTTGAGGATCTTGCTCTTGCCGTTGCCCGCGAGGTTGTACTTCAGAGCGACGACCTTGTCCGCGCCGTAGATCTCCTTGGCCTTGGCCTCGGTGATGCCCACGGAGGCGACCTCGGGGTGGCAGTACGTCACCCGGGGGACGCCGTCGTAGTCGATCGGGACGGTC
Organism: Streptomyces sp. NPDC058291; assembly: GCF_042880855.1. Classification (NCBI taxonomy): domain Bacteria; kingdom Bacillati; phylum Actinomycetota; class Actinomycetes; order Kitasatosporales; family Streptomycetaceae; genus Streptomyces; species Streptomyces sp. NPDC058291. The sequence goes on along the minus strand of NZ_JBHVYK010000169.1, from coordinate 3,313 downwards.
TTCAGACCGGCCAGACGCTCCGCCACCAGCATGCCCTCGGCGAAGCCGACGTGCGCGAGCTGGAGCGTCGGGACCAGGTCGCCGACGGCGGAGACGGTCGGGACGTTGGTGCGCATGTACTCGTCGACCAGGACGTAGCCGCGGTCCATCGCGACGCCCTGCTCCTCGTAGCCAAGACCGGCGGAGACCGGCCCCCGGCCCACCGCGACCAGCAGGACCTCGGCCTCGAACTCCTTGCCGTCGGCCAGGGTGACCTTGACGCCGTCGGCGGTGTACTCGGCCTTCGAGAAGAAGGTGCCCAGGTTGAACTTGATGCCGCGCTTGCGGAACGCGCGCTCAAGAAGCTTGGAGGAGTTCTCGTCCTCGACCGGGACGAGGTGCTTCAGGCCCTCGATGACCGTCACGTCGGCGCCGAAGGACTTCCACGCCGAGGCGAACTCGACGCCGATCACGCCGCCGCCGAGGATGATCGCGGACTTCGGCACGCGGTCCAGGACGAGAGCGTGGTCCGAGGAGATGATCCGGTCGCCGTCGATCTCCAGGCCCGGCAGCGACTTCGGCACGGAGCCGGTCGCCAGGAGCACGTGGCGGCCCTGGACGCGCTGCCCGTTGACGTCGACGGAGGTGGGGGAGGACAGCCGGCCCTCCCCCTCGATGTAGGTCACCTTGCGGGAGGCGATCAGCCCCTGCAGGCCCTTGTACAGGCCGGAGACGACGCCGTCCTTGTACTTGTGGACGGCGGGGACGTCGATGCCCTCGAAGGTGGCCTTGACGCCGAACTGCTCGCTCTCGCGGGCCTGGTCGGCGATCTCGCCCGCGTGCAGCAGGGCCTTGGTGGGGATGCAACCCCGGTGCAGGCAGGTGCCGCCGACCTTGTCCTTCTCGATCAGGGCGACGTCCAGTCCCAGCTGCGCCCCGCGCAGGGCCGCGGCGTAACCGCCACTACCACCGCCGAGGATCACTAGGTCGAAAACGGTGCTGGCGTCGTTCGCCACGTCACGTCCTCCATGCATGTGCGCCGTGCGCCGGTCGTCGCTGACCGCCGGCGGCTGGTGTCCGGCCGCTCTTTCTTCGGCCCTGTGGTGGGGGCCCTGTCCTGCCGAGGCCCATCTTCGCACCTGCGGGAGACGAACGAGACGCGGGGCCGGGGTGTGAGACACCCCACGCTCCCTTGTGGCATGGGGGACCGGCCCCGCCCGGGGGCGCGGGGGACTGCGCGACCGGCCACGTTCGACCCGGGGCCGCCGTCATGACGGACGGATCCGAGTGACCAGGCGCACAGTCCCCTTCTCCCGGAGGGACTAGCCGAGGTCGCCGGCGGCGGTCAGCTCGGCCAGCCGCACCAGCGTCCGCACCGCGGTGCCGGTGCCGCCCTTCGGCGTGTACCCGAAGGGGGCGCCCTCGTTGAACGCCGGGCCGGCGATGTCCAGGTGCGCCCAGGTGATCCCCTCGCCCACGAACTCGCGCAGGAAGAGACCGGCCACCAGCCCGCCGCCCATCCGCTCGCCCATGTTGGCGATGTCCGCGACGGTGGAGTCCATGCCCTTGCGCAGGTGCTCAGGCAGGGGCATGGGCCACGCCGGCTCGCCGACCTCCTCGGCGGCCTCGTGCACCGCCGAGCGGAACGCGTCGTCGTTGGCCATGATCCCGAAGGTGCGGCTGCCCAGCGCCAGCATCATCGCGCCGGTCAGGGTCGCGACGTCGACGATCGCGTCCGGCTTCTCCGCGGAGGCCGCCCACAGCGCGTCCGCGAGGACCAGCCGGCCCTCGGCGTCGGTGTTGAGGACCTCCACGGTCTTGCCGCTGTACATGCGCAGCACGTCGCCGGGGCGGGTGGCGGAGCCGGACGGCATGTTCTCGGCGAGCGCCAGCCATCCGGTGACGTTCACCTCCAGGCCGAGCCGCGCGGCCGCGACGACCGCGGCGAAGACCGCCGCCGCCCCGCTCATGTCGCACTTCATCGTCTCGTTGTGCCCGGCCGGCTTCAGCGAGATGCCGCCCGAGTCGTAGGTGATGCCCTTGCCGACGAAGGCGAGGTGCTTCTTCGCCTTCGACGAGGTGTACGACAGCTTCACCAGACGCGGGGCGGAGGCCGAGCCGGCGCCGACGCCGAGGATGCCGCCGTAACCCCCCTTGACGAGCGCCTTCTCGTCGAGCACCTGCACCTTGACGCCGTGCTCCTTGGCCGCCGTCTGGGCGAGAGCGGCGAACGCCTCGGGGTCGAGGTCGTTCGGCGGCATGTTGATCAGGTCACGGGCGCGGTTGAGCTCCTCGCCCACCGCGGCGGCGCGGGCGAGCGCGGCCTTGTGGGCGGCGTCGCGGGGCTTCCCGCCGAGCAGCACGGCCTCGACGAGCGGCGCCTTGTCGTTCTTGGCCTTGGCGGCGTTGTCCGAGCGCGCGGTCTGCTTGTAGGCGTCGAAGGAGTACGCGCCGAGCACCACGCCCTCGCCGAGGGCGCCGATGTCGGCGGCGTCGGTCACCGGCAGCGCGAAGGCGGCCTTCTTGGCGCCGGTGAGGGTGCGGGCGGCCGCGCCGGCCGCCCTGCGCAGCGCCTCGGCGTCGAAGGCGGCGTCCTTCTCGGGCTCGGAGCCGAGCCCCACCGCGAGCACGAGAGGCGTCTTGAAGCCGGCCGGGGCGGGCAGCTTCGTCACCTCGCCCTCGGCGCCGGAGGCCCCGAGGGTCTCCAGGACGCCGGCGAGCCGGCCGTCGAACGCCTTGTCGACGGCTTCGGCGCCCGGGGCGACGATCGGGCCCTTTGCGCCCTTGGCGACACCGATCACGATCGCGTCGGCCCGCAGGCCGGGCGCCGCGGCGGTGCTGAGAGTGAGAGCAGTCACGGTGGTGAAATCTCGCTTCCGATGTGGAGTTGCTGTGGCCGGAGGGTGTGGGTCGACCGGGCCCAGGGCCGACCCTAGATCCGGGTCCTGGGCGCGATCGCATCCGGGGTGTGCCTCACCGGCGCGGCGGACCGGCGCGACGAACCCGGAACGAGCCTACGCGTGCGGGTGCGTTCGCTCACGCACGCGAGTGTTCACCCGTGGGCGGCGTCCTGGCCACCTTCTCGGTCCGAGCACGGCGTGAACCGGCTCCCAGTCGTCCTTCCCGGTGTTTCGGGCGGGCGGTCCTCCGTCGCGACGGCGGAGCACCGGCGGGTGCCGTCCGGCGCGGGCATGGGCGATCATCGTCCGGTACGTTGCCGCCCACCCTGGAGCCCGTCCGGTGAGACGCCCGACCGTTCTGCTGACCCTGCTCGCCCTGCTGCTCGCCCTGCTGCTCGCGGGCTGCTCCCCGGCGCCGGACCTGTCTCTTATAC
>NZ_JBHVYK010000168.1:0-4502 GCF_042880855.1 Streptomyces sp. NPDC058291 | reverse complement strand
GTACGAAACAGTTTCGTTTACGTGTTCTTTGCCCTCGTGTCCCTGGAGTGGTTCCCCATGTCTCCGAAGACCTTGACGGACGGCACCCGCACGGGCGCCGAACAGGAGGCGTCCGCCGCGTCCGCCAGAAAATGGTGGATCCTCGCGGTCGTCGCCCTCGCCCAGCTGATGGTGGTGCTGGACGCCACCATCGTGAACATCGCCCTGCCCTCCGCCCAGGCCGACCTCGGTTTCTCCGACGGCAACCGGCAGTGGATCGTCACCGCCTACGCGCTGGCGTTCGCCTCGCTGCTGCTGCTCGGCGGCCGGATAGCCGACCTCTTCGGCCGCAAGACGGCCTTCCTGATCGGCGTCGTCGGCTTCGCCGCCGTCTCCGCTCTCGGCGGCGCCGCCACCGACTTCGAGATGCTGGTCACCGCCCGCGCGCTCCAGGGCGCCTTCGGCGCGCTCCTCGCACCGGCCGCCCTCTCGCTGCTCAACACCACGTTCACCGACGCCAAGGAGCGGGCCAAGGCGTTCAGCGTCTACGGCGCCATCGCCGGCGCGGGCGGCGCGGTGGGCCTGCTGCTCGGCGGCGTGCTGACCGACGCGCTCGACTGGCGCTGGACGCTCTACGTGAACGTCGCCATCGCCGTCGTCGCCTTCGCGGGCGGCTGGATCCTGCTCTCCAACCACCGCGACGCCGCGAACTCCAAGCTGGACGTCCCCGGCACCCTCCTGGTCGCCTCCGGACTGTTCGCCCTGGTCTACGGCTTCTCCAACGCCGAGACCCACGACTGGGACTCGCCGCGGACCTGGGGCTTCCTGATCGCCGGCGGACTGCTGCTCGCGGCCTTCGCCTGGTGGCAGACGCGCGCCGCGCACCCCCTGCTGCCGCTGCGCATCCTGTTCGACCGGAACCGCGCCGCCTCCTTCCTGGCCGTGCTGATCTCCGGCGCCGGCATGTTCGGCGTGTTCCTCTTCCTCACCTACTACCTGCAGCTCAACCTCGGCTTCAGCCCGACGAAGACCGGTGTCGCCTTCCTGCCGATGGTCGGCGCCCTGATGGTGGCGGCGCAGGTCGGCACGACGGTCCTGGTGCCGCGCCTGGGCCCGAAGACGGTCATCCCGCTGGGCTTCGCGATCGCCGGGGTCGGCATGGCCTGGCTGGCCGGGATCGACGTCGGCTCGCACTACCTGAGCGCGGTGCTGCCGCAGCTGATCGTCACCGGCCTCGGTCTCGGCCTGGTCATGCCGCCCGCCATGCAGATGGCCACCGGCGGGGTGGCCGCCGAGGACGCGGGCGTCGCCTCGGCCACCGTCAACGCCATGCAGCAGGTGGGCGGTTCGATCGGCACGGCGCTGCTGAACACCCTCGCCGCGAGCGCCGCGGCCGACTACCTGGCCGGCAAGGACCCGACGAACAAGCTGGTCCAGGCGCACGCCACCATCGAGAGCTACACCACCGCCTTCTGGTGGTCGGCCGGCTTCTTCGCGGCCGGCGCGGTCATCGCGTTCCTGCTCTTCCGCCGCGGTGTGCCCCAGCAGGACGCCGACGCGGCTCCGGTGATCCACATGTGACGGGCCTTCGGATCGAGAGCCGCACCGGGAAGGGGCCGCCGTCCGCGAGGACGGCGGCCCCGCCGCGTCGCCCCCACGCCCTGCGCGCGGCGCAGAGGTCGGAGTGGAGGGGCTCTGGCCTGGGTACTCGCGGGCCATGAGAATCAGCGTGCTGGATGTCGGGTCGAACACCGTCCGGCTGGTGGTCGCGGACGCGGCAGGCGGGGTTCCGCTGCCGGTGCACACGGCGAAGTGGCGGCTGCGGCTGTCCGAGCAGGTCGCACCGGGCGACCCGATTCCGGAGGAGGCCGTGGAGCGGCTCGTCGGCGCGGTCGCCGCGGCCGCCCGGACGGCGGACCGCTGGGGCGCGACGGGCCCGCTGAGCTTCGCGACCGCCGTCGTGCGCGCGGCTCCCAACCAGCGCGAGGTGCTGCGCACGGTCCGGGCCCGCACCGGCGTCGCGCTGTGCACACTGCCCGGCGAGGTGGAGGCCGAGCTGACCTTCCTCGGCGCCCGGCGCTGGATGGGCTGGCGCTCCGGTCCGCTCGCCCTGCTGGACATCGGGGGCGGCTCGTTCGAGGTGGCCTTCGGCCGGGGCCGGCTGCCCGACTTCGTGGCGTCGCTGCCTCTGGGGGCGGGCCGGCTCACCCATGACTTCTTCACCGACGTGGACCCTCCCACCCCGGAGCTGCTGCGCGCGGCCCGACGCCGGATCCGCCACCAGCTCAGGGACGTGGCCGCCCGGATCCGCTGGGAGGGGCCGCGCACCGCGGTGGCGACCTCCCGCACCTTCCAGCAGCTCGGCCGGCTGTGCGGGGCCGCGCCCGGCCGGCACGGCCCCTTCATGGACCGCACTCTGCACCGCCGCGACCTGCGGGAGGCCGTCGACGCCCTGGCCGCCCTGCCCGCGGCCGAGCGCGCCCGGCTCCCCGGCATCTCCGCCCCCCGCGCGGCGCAGAGCCTGGCCGGCGCCGTGATCGGCCACACGGCGATGAAGCTGACCGGGCTGAGATCGGTCACCGTCTGCCCATGGGCGATCCGGGAGGGCGTCATGCTGCGCCATCTGGAGGACGGCCCGGCCTGGTGGGCCGAGGTCGCCCGGCTCGCCGACGAGGAGCCGGACACACCCGCGGAGCCGGTGCCCCTGCGCCTGGCCCAGCACGGCGTATAGCACGGCAGAGGCACGGGCTGCCGCGCACCCGTGACCGCCGTCTCCTGGTCATCCGCTCACCCACCGTCCCTTCGTCCCTTCACCCGCCGGTCCGTCCGTCGAACAGCGCGACCGGGCACACCCCCCGAGGAAAGGAACCCCCACCGTGTCCGACCACGAAGAGCACCCCGAAGCCGCCAAGGACCGCCCCCGGACCGCGCTGGAGGAGGTCATGCGCGAGATAGAGGACGCCGAGACGCGCGTCGACGACCCGGAGGGCGACCGCCACCAGCGCAGGGGCGAGGCGGCCGACGCCCTCACCACCAACCGGCGGGCCCAGGAGGAGTCCGAGGGCGACTGAGCACCGGGCGCGGCCCTCGGATGCCGGGGCGGACGGGTGCGCCGCACGTCGCAGGGGTGGTCGGCCGGGTGCGGGGTACCCGGCCCGCATGGCACACGACCTCCAAGGACCACGGTTGCCGGCCGCCCGCGGCCCGGTCTCCGCAGCGGTCCGCGCGTATCTGTCGGGCGCGGGCCCGCTCCCGGCGGCCGAGACGGTCGCCGCCGCGTCCCCGTACGGCGACGATCTCCAGCTGGCGCTGTACCTCTGTTACGAGCTCCACTACCGCGGCTTCGCGGGCGTTTCCCCGGACCGCGAGTGGGATCCGGATCTCCTGCGGGTGCGAGCCGCACTGGAGCACCTCTTCCTGACCGCCCTGCGCGAGGACACCCCGGTGCACGCCTCCGTCGACGAGGCGCTCGCGGACCTTCTCGTGGAGCCCGTCGAGGGCGCGGGCGTCAGTCACTTCCTGTCCGGCGAGGGCGAGTTGTGGCAGGTGCGCGAGTACGCGGTGCAGCGCTCGCTGTACCACCTCAAGGAGGCCGACCCGCATGCCTGGGTGCTGCCGCGGCTGTCGGGCCGCGCCAAGGCGGCGATGGCGGCGGTGGAGTTCGACGAGTGGGGCGGTGGCCGCCCCGACCGCGTCCACGCCCAGCTGTTCGCGAACCTCATGACGGACCTGGGCCTGGACACCTCCTACGGCCGCTACCTGGACGTCGCGTGCGCCGAGACGCTGGCCACGGTCAACCTGATGTCGCTCCTCGGGTTGCACCGGTCCCTCAGAGGCGCCTTGGTGGGCCACTTCGCCGCGGTGGAGATCACCTCCTCCCCCGGCTCCCGGCGGCTGGCCGAGGCGATGCGCCGCACGGAAGCGGGACCCGCCGCCGTGCACTTCTACGACGAGCACGTCGAGGCGGACGCGGTTCACGAGCAGGTCGTGCGCCACGAGGTGATCGGCGGCCTGCTCGCCGACGAGCCGCATCTGGCCCCCGACATCGTCTTCGGCCTCGACGTCACCGGGTTCCTGGAGGACCGGCTCGCCGACCGTCTGCTCGCCGCCTGGCGCCGGGGCGCGTCCTCGCTGCGGCCCGCGCCGGGCGGGGCCGAGGCGGACCGGGCCGCCGTGCGCCCCGAATCCGAAAAGGCCCATATTTCCTGAATGCCGGGGTACCTGGCCGACATGAATCCGCTGGCGAACGAGGAACTGGTGGTCGTCCGTGCCGAACCCCCCCGCTGACAGGCCCTGTCGGATCAGCGTCCAGCGCCGCGGCCCCCTGCTCGTCGAGGGCCCGGTGGAGGTGGAACTGGAGGACGGCAGCACGGTCGCCTCCGACCGCTTCCGGGTGGCCCTGTGCACCTGCCGGCGCAGCCGCCGCTACCCCTGGTGCGACACGAGCCACGGCGACCGGGAGCGCAAGCCTTCCTGAGAGCGGATTGGGGAAAGAGCCGCTCCACGCGTTCGCACCTCGGGAC
>NZ_JBHVYK010000167.1:0-4577 GCF_042880855.1 Streptomyces sp. NPDC058291 | reverse complement strand
TCGACCAGTGGGGCGTGGAGCTCGGCAAGGTCCTCGCCAAGCGGGTCGAGCCCGCACTGACCGAGGGCGCCGAGGTGCCCGGCCTCGATCCCTCCACCGCCGCTCTCGTCGCCGCCTACCGCGAACTCAGGAAGTAGTGAACTGACATGACATCGATGCAGCTGGGTCTGATCGGTCTGGGCAAGATGGGCGGCAACATGCGCGAGCGCATCCGCCGCGCCGGCCACACCGTCGTCGGCTACGACCGCAACCCGGAACTCTCCGACGTCAAGGACCTGGCCGAGCTGGTCGGGCAGCTCCAGGCGCCCCGCACCGTCTGGGTGATGGTCCCGGCCGGCGCCCCCACCCAGTCCGTCGTGGACGAGCTCGGCGATCTGCTGGAGGCCGGCGACACGGTGGTGGACGGCGGCAACTCGCGCTGGACGGACGACGAGAAGCACGCCGAGGAGCTCGGCGCCAAGGGCATCGGCTTCGTCGACGCCGGCGTCTCCGGCGGCGTGTGGGGCCTCAAGAACGGTTACGCGCTGATGGTCGGCGGCGAGAAGGAGCACGTCGACCGGCTGCAGCCGATCTTCGACGCGCTCAAGCCGGAGGGTCCCCACGGCTACGTCCACGCCGGCAAGGTCGGCGCCGGGCACTTCTCGAAGATGGTCCACAACGGCATCGAGTACGCCATGATGCAGGCCTACGCCGAGGGCTGGGAACTGCTGGAGAAGGTCGACTCCGTGGACAACGTCCGCGAGGTCTTCCGTTCCTGGCAGGAGGGCACGGTCATCCGGTCCTGGCTGCTGGACCTCGCGGTCAACGCCCTCGACGAGGACACCCACCTGGACAAGCTGCGCGGCTTCGCCGAGGACTCCGGCGAGGGCCGGTGGACGGTGGAGGCCGCCATCGACAACGCCGTGCCGCTGCCCGCGATCACGGCCTCGCTGTTCGCGCGGTTCGCCTCCCGGCAGGACGACTCGCCGCAGATGAAGATGGTCGCGGCGCTGCGCAACCAGTTCGGCGGCCACGCCGTCGAGTCGGCGAAGAAGTAGCGCCGGCCGTGGGGGATCTTCTGCTGGTCCGCCACGGGGAGACGGAGTGGAGCAGGTCGGGGCAGCACACCAGCTGGACCGACCTGCCCCTCACCGCGCACGGCGAGGAACAGGCCAAGTCCCTCGCCCCGCTCCTCTCCGGCCGGACCTTCGCCCTCGCCCTGAGCAGCCCGCTGCACCGGGCGATACGCACCGCCGAACTCGCCGGCGTCGCCGGCCTCGCCGTCGAACCCGACCTGCACGAGTGGGACTACGGCGGCTACGAGGGCGTCACCACCGTCGACATCCACCGCACCCGCCCGGACTGGGACCTGTGGTCGGACGGCGTGCCGCCGGGCCCGCAGGGCCATCCCGGCGAGTCGCCCGAGCAGATCGGCCGGCGCGCCGACAAGGTGCTGGCCCGGGTGGATCCGGCGCTCGACGAGGGCGACGTCGTCCTCGTCGCGCACGCGCACTTCCTGCGGGTGCTCACGGCCCGTCGGCTCGGACTGCCGCCCGCCGCGGGCCGGTTGTTCCAACTGGCCACCGGCACGGTCAGCCGTCTGTCGACGGAGCACGAGCGGCCCGTGATCGCCGAATGGAACATACGGGCCTAGCCGGTTGACACCGCTCGGCGAGGCCCGCCGGCGTCGCCGCTGATGGAGATCGAGGATCTGACACCGGCCGAACAGCGCGTCTGGCGGGCCTTCGCCACCGGGGCGACCGTCGATTTCCGCGATCGCGCCGACGACGCCCAGGGGCCCGACGGCGGTCCCGAACCGCCCGTGCGCGCGGCCGGCCCTGTCGCGCGTGCCGCTCCTCAACGGCCCACATGGACCGGGCGAATTGGCGGCCCTCAAGGTCAGGGCCGCGCGGCTGGTGCAGCTCGATCCTGGCCTCCACGGTCGTCGTCGGCGTCACCCGGGCCGTCGGCCGCCAGCGGCGCGGCGGACGGCGTCCCCGCTCGTCACGGCGGGTCGCGCCCGCCGGACCGCGACGCGTCAGCCGTCGTTCGCGCCCTTCGGGATGCCGTACGCCCGCTCCACCCGCAGACGCAGCACCAGGCGGCGGTCGCGGACCATCGCGGCGCGGTAGTCCTCCCAGTCGGGGTGCTCGCCCAGGACGTCGCGGTAGAGGCGCACCAGTTCCTCGACGGTCTCGTCGTAGGGATCGGCCGCCACCGGCGTGAGGTCGGCGGTTGCCTCGGCGACCGTGTAGGCGCGCCGGTCGGGGGCGGTGACGTGGTACGAGGCACGGGGGTCGCGGCGCAGGTTGCGGGTCTTGGCGCGGTCGTCCGTGACGGAGATCCGGATGACGCCCTCGTCCGGGTAGTAGCGGTGACTGACGTTCGACAGCTGGGGGCGGCCGTCGCGCTTGAGGGTGACCAGCACCCCGCCGCGCCCCTCGTCGAGCAGGGCGAGCAGTGCGTTCTGCGTCATGTCGTGGGTCATGTCCGGGACAACCACGGTCTGCGGAGGGGCATTCCTCCCGCACTGCCCGGGCGCTCCCGCCGCCCTCTCCACCGGACCCGAGGAAGCTGCGCGCCCGATGCCGAGTAGACACTGTCTACGCGCTCCTGGTAGACAGGGCCCATGAGCGAACCCGCACCCGCGCCCGAGCCGCCGACCGCGCTCCCCGGCCGCACCGAGTCCTCGGGCCGCACCGAACCCGACGCCGGTCTGCGCACCCGCCTGGTCGACGTGGGCGTCGACCTGGTGTCCCGGGAGGGCGCCGGGGCGCTGACCCTGCGCGAGATCGCCCGGCGGGCGGGCGTCTCGCACGGGGCTCCCCGCCGCCACTTCGCGACCCACCGGGACCTGCTGTCGGCCATCGCGCGTCGGGGCTTCACCGACCTGGCCGCGCGGGTGGCGGCGACCCGGGGCGACGAGAGCGCGGGCCCGCGCGCACAGCTGACCGAACTCGGTTCCGCTTACCTGCGGTTCGCGCTGGACAACGCCGGCATGTACGAGCTGATGTTCCGTCACGACCTGCTGGAGAGCTCTCACCTGCGGCTGCGCGACACCAGCCTGCCGATGTTCGGGGTGCTGGTGGAGCTGGTGGGCCGCGTGCGCCCGGACGCCGACGCCCGCTCCGTCGCGGCCGCGCTGTGGGCGAACCTGCACGGCATCGCCCAGCTGTGGCGCTGGGGCAGTCTCCAACTCGCCACCGGCGCCGATGACTTCGCACCGCTGCTGCGGACGGCTCTGGACGCCCACCTCGGACCCGAGAGCGACCGGTGAACCGCTCCCTGGCGCTGGCGAGCAGTGTGGCCGGCGCGGTGATCGTCGCCCTGGACGGCACCGTCCTCACCGTGGCCCGGCCCGCTCTGCAACACGATCTGCACGCCTCCCTGGCCCAGGCCCAGTGGACCGGCACCGGCTATCTCGTCGCGGTGGCGAGCCTGCTGGTGTTCGCCGGGCGGCTCGGCGACCGGCACGGGCACCGCCGCACCTTCGCCGTCGGCATGCTCGGCTTCGGCGTCGTCTCGGCGGCCCTCGCCGTGGCGCCCGGCGTCGGCTGGGTGATAGGGCTACGGGTCGTGCAGGGCGTGTTCGGGGCGCTGTTGCAGCCGGCCACGCTGGGCATGCTGCGGGCGTCGTTCCCGCCGGAGCGGCTGCGCACCCCGATCGCCGTGCGCACGGCCGCCATCGGGGTGGCCGCGGCCGCGGGGCCCGTGGCCGGCGGGGCGCTGGCCACGGCGTTCGGCTGGCGCTCGGTGTTCCTGATCAACGTCGGGCCCGCGCTGCTGTTCGGCGCGCTGGCGCTCGCCTCGCGGGAGGAGCCGCGGCCGTCCCGCGACGGGCCGCTGGACCTGCCCGGCGCCCTGCTCCTCGCGGTGGCGCTGGCCTGTCTGGTCCACACCCTCGTCACCCTCCCCGGCGTGCCGTGGTCCGCGCCGGTCGGCCTCGTCGCCGGCGTCGCCCTCGTGCGGCACGAGCGCCGCACCCCGGCCCCCCTGCTGCCGCCCCTGGGCGCTCTCGGGGGAGCGCGGGCAGGCCGGGGGGGCGCGGGCCCGGGCGCGGTCGGCGCGGCGCTCGGCCTGCTCGTCGTCGCGTCGGCGGCCCTGAACGGCGCGGTGTTCGCCTGCGTCTACCTCCTCCAGGACGACCTGGGCCTCACCCCGCTGCACAGCGCCCTGCTCAGCCTTCCGCTGGCCGTGCTGCTGGTGGCCGCCGCCCCCTCCGCCGCGGTCCTGCTGCGCCGGGTCGGCGCCCGCGCCACCGTCACGGGGGCGACGGCCGTCCTCGCCGCCGGTCTCCTCGTGCTCGCCGGCGCTTCGGGTCCGGCCGTCTTCTGCGCCGGCTTCGGCCTGGTGGGGGCCGGCTTCGGGGCGACGATGGTGGTGGCGACCCATGTCGTCGTACGGGAGGCGCCCGCCGAGTCGGCCGGGGTGGCCGGCGGGCTGCAGCAGACCGCGATGAACGTCGGACCGGTGCTCGGCGTCGCGACGGCGACCGTGCTCATGGGCCTGGGCGCGCCGCGGGCCCCCCTGCCGGCGCTGGCGTGCGCGGTCGCGGGGGCGGCCGCGCTCGGCAGGGCGCTGCCGGGCCGGCCACACCC
>NZ_JBHVYK010000166.1:0-4798 GCF_042880855.1 Streptomyces sp. NPDC058291 | reverse complement strand
GCCTCCGGCCGGGCGATGGCGCCACCGCCCCCGCCCGCGGCCCCCGGCTCGGCCGTGCCGCGGACCACACCGCCGCCGGCGGGTCCGCCGCGCCCCGGCGACGGCGACCTCGACTACCCGGCCCTCGTCCTGCGCGGCCCCGACGAACCGGGCGGTCGCCGCGGCCGGTTGTTCCCCGACGTCCCCTTCGACCCGGTGGCGGCCGAGTACCGCCGCCGCGCCGAGGCGGTGGCCGCGCTGCCGCTGCCCGGCCACGCCGTGCCGCCTCGTGTGTCGGCCGGCTCGTTCGACCACCGTTTCGACGCCGTCGCCCGCGCCGACATCCCCTCCGACGGCGTCTGGCACACCGTCACGGTCGGCGAGATCCCGATCGGACTGCGCACCGAGTACCTCTGCGTGCCGTCCGTGGAGCAGACGGTGTACGGCACGCTGGTGCTGTGCCACCGGGTCGGCCAGGCGCTGCTGGCCGGCCCGGTGGAGGTCCACGTAGGGGACGACTACCTGCTGACCGCCGCGCTGCCCACGCTCGCGCCGGGCGGCGTGTGCCGGGTGGGACTCGGCCCGGCCGAGGGCATCCGGGTCGCCCGCCGCACCGAGGTGCACGAGTCGACGTCGGGACTGCGCAACTCCACCACCGTGCTCGATCACCGCGTCCACGTGGAGCTGGCCAACCGGCTCGCCGCACCGGTCACCGTCGAGGTCCGCGAACGGGTCCCCGTCACCTCCGACGCGGACGTCCGCATCGAGGAACGGGCCGACTGGGCGAAACCCCGTGACGACGAAGCCGAGCACCACGCCCCCGGCGCCCGCGTCTGGCGGGTGGACCTGCCCGCCGGGGGCGCCACCGCCCTCGACGGCGGCTACGAGATCCGCATCCCGACCGCCAAGGCCCTGGCCGGCGGCAACCGCAGGAGCTGACACCGCCCATGTCCACGGCACCGGAGCCGATCCCTCTTCCCGTCACCGCCGTCACCTGCCTGGAGGACCGCGCCCATGTCGAGCGCACCGCCGGGATCACGCTCGAGGCCGGCGTCCAGCGGCTGCGCCTGGGGCCCGTCGGCGCACTGGCCGTCGACCGTACGCTGCACGCCGAGCTGACCGCCGAACACCCGGCGACCGTGCTCGACGTGCGGATCGTGCGCACCTGGGAGCCGCGCGGGCCGCAGCCCGCCGACGACGACTCGGCCCTGCGCCGCCGCCTGCGGACGCTGGAGGCGGAACTGTCGGCCCTGGGCCGGCGGCGCGAGCGGCTGCACACGCGTCTCGACGTGCTGGGCCGGCTCGCCGCCGATCTGCTGCGGGAGATCGGCGAAGGCGCCGGCTTCGGGGAGAGCGAAGGGCCCCGCTGGCAGCGCGAACTGGATCGGGTGGACGCCGAACGCGACGCTCACGCCGAGCGACTGCGCGCCCTGGAAACCGAGTCGACCGCCTTGGACGCCGAACTGGGCGCACTGCAGCGGGCCATGGACCTCGCCGAGCAGGAACCGGCCGAGCTGATCGGCCACATCGAGCTGACCGTCCGGGCCACGGCCGCCGGGCCGGCCGGGCTGCGGCTCAGCCATCTCACCCCGTGTGCGCTGTGGCGTCCCGTCTACCGGGCGGTGCTCGACGGGGACTCCCTCACGCTGGAGACCGACGCGATGGTCTGGCAGCGCACCGGCGAGGACTGGTCGGACGTCCGGCTGACGCTGTCGACGGCGCGCTCGGCCCAGGCGACCGAGCCGCCCCGGCTGGGCGAGGACTGCCTGACGCTGCAGGACCGCTCGCCGGCGGAGCGCCGCACGGTCGAGGTCGAGCTGCGCGAGGAGGACGTCGCCGACCTCGGGCCGGCGCCGGTGCTCGGCCTGCCGGGGGTGGACGACGGCGGTGAGGTGCGGGTGCTGCACGCCCCCGCACCGGTTTCCGTGCCCGCGGACGGCCGTGCCCACCGGGTGCCACTGTCCGTCTTCACCACGACCGCAGGCATCGAGTACGCCTGCGCTCCGGAGCTGTCCCCCCTCGTCACCCAGGTGGTGCGGTTCGACAACCGGTCCGGCCACGCGTTGCTCGCGGGCCCGGTCGACCTGGTCCGCCACAGCGGATTCAGCGGCCGCGGCACACTGGACTTCACCGCCCCGGGCGCGGCTGTGGAGCTCGCCTACGGCAGCCGCGACGACCACCGGGTCACCCGGCGGACGGAGGAGGTCCGCGACACCTCCGCGATCACCCAACGGACCCTGGTCACCCGCACGGTGCGACTTCACCTGTCCCGGTTCTCGACCCCCGGCGAACACGGCGACCAGGCCGTCGTCCTGCGCGAACGGATCCCGGTGTCCGAGGTCTCGGCGGTGCAGACACGCGTCAGGGAAGAGGCCTGCTCGCCCGTGCCCGACGCGGTCGACGCCGACGGCATCGCCCGCTGGGACCTCGTCCTGCCTCCCGGCGGGCGACGCACGGTCACCCTGGTCTACGAACTGTCGGCGAGCGGCAAGGTCAGCGGGCTCTGATCCGGACGATGTCGTCCGATCCGTCCGCCGCGCCCGCGTTGTCGTCGCGGTCGGTCGTGGTCGGTCCGCGATCGCCGCCTCCTCACCCGAGCCGGTAGCCGCGCAGGCCGGTGAGCAGGAGGTAGGTGTCCTGCAGGGATCCCGAGGTGTCGCCGAGGGAGCGGTAGACGCCCCACTTGGGGCGCACCCGGTCGGCGAGGAAGGTGTCGACGCCGTTCTTCGAGGCGTCGACGACGGTGGAGCCGCCGCTCTTGAGGATCCAGCGGACCGAGCCCGCCGTGCCGTTGCCGACCTTGATCTGGAAGTCGACGTCGGTCCATCGGTCGTGCAGGGGGTCCAGATCGGTGCGGCCGACGAGGATGTCGTCGAGGGCGAGCTTCAGCTCGATGGTCTGCCGGCCGTTCACACGGCGCAGCGACTGCACGACGATCGGGGAGGTTCCGTTGCCGGGCTGCTTCATCTGCATGAGGTGGGTGAAGGTGGTGGTCGCCTTCAGCGAGCTCGGGATGTACATCGAGTACGTGACCCGCCAGGTCTGGCCCGACGTCCAGGTGAGGTAGTCGTCGCCGCTGCCGTTGCGCAGTCCGGTGACCTCCTGGCGCTGGCGGTCGGTGGAGGTGTCCCGGTCGGCCATGTGCATGTTGAAGCGCCAGTTGTTCCCGGTGGTGAAGATGTGCGGGCCGCCCGAGGGGTGGGAGCCGGCCCGGTCGTCCTCGACGGTCTCGAAGGCGCCGAGGCCGTCGCGACTCGCCGACGGCGCCCATTTCTGCTGCCAGGAGGCGGCGTGCGCGGCGCCGGGCAGGCCGGCGACCGTGGTCGCGGCCGCGCCGCCGAGCGCCGCGCCGAGCAGGGTCCTGCGGGATGTGCTCATCACTGACTCACCTCGTCGTGTGGGGGGGTGCCGTGCAGAGAGGCGCCTCATGGCGGCTTCGCGGCCTTCGGAGTCGTTCACGTACGTGCATGACGTTCAGATGGTGAGGCGGGGGTGTGGAACAGGCTCCCGGCCGGCCCCGGTTCCGTCAATGGTCCGGACCGATGAGGCCGGATCCATTTCCCGCCGATCTCCCCTCGAAGTCGAGGGCTTGACGGCGTCGACGGTGTGGGTCCACCTTGTTGCGCACCCAGTAAGGAAACTTTCCTAACAGAAGGGTCCCCTCCGTGCGCTCTCGAACCCTGTCCCTCGCCGCGGCCGCCGGCGCCGCCCTCCTCGCCACCGCCGCGCTTCCGGCGAACGCCTCCGGCCTCGCCCGCGGCTCCGCCCCGCGGGCCACGGGTCCCGCCTCGACGCAGGAGGGCTCGGTCAGCGCGGCCGACCTGCTCGCCAAGGTCACGTCCTGCTCGCAGATATCGAACGGCAAGTACAGGACCGACGACGAGACGTCGGCCACCGTCCCGGTGTGCGGCAAGAACGGCGCGGTCTTCTGGAAGGCCGACATGGACGTCGACTGCGACGGCCAGCGGACGTCCAAGTGCAGCGAGAGCACCGACCCCTGGTACCAGGACGACACGGCGTTCCACCAGTCGGACGGCAAGCCGCTGCGCGCCGACACCCTCCCCTATGTCGTCGTGCCCAGTTCCAGCTCGATCTGGAACTGCGGCTCCGCGGGCATCAAGGGCGGCGGGGTCGTCGCCGTGATCTACCAGAACAAGGTGGAGTACGCGGTCGTCGGCGACACGGGCCCCACGAAGATCATCGGAGAGGCCTCGTACGCGACGGCCAAGGCGCTCGGCATCGACCCGGACCCGGAGAACGGGGGCGCCGACTCCGGCGTCACGTACATCCTGTTCAAGAACTCCCAGGTGTCCCCCATCGAGAGCCACAGCGCGGCGGTGACCCTCGGCGACCGGCTGGCCCAGACGTTCCTCCGCGACAACTGACGGGGCGCGAGGCGGCGGCGGTCCGGCCCTGACGCGGGATCGGACCGGGGCGTCAGCCGCCGCGAGGCGCGTACATGAGGACGGCCATGCCGGAGAGGCAGATCAGCGCGCCGATGAGGTCCCAGCGGTCGGGGCGGTAGCCGTCGGCGACCACGCCCCAGGCGATCGAACCGGCGACGAAGACCCCGCCGTAGGCGGCGAGGATGCGTCCGAAGTGGTCGTCGGACTGGAGGGTGGCCACGGCTCCGTAGAGGCCGAGGGCGATCACTCCGGCGCCGATCCAAGCCCAGCCTTTGTGCTCGCGGATGCCCTGCCACACCAGCCAGGCGCCGCCGATCTCGAACAGAGCGGCGAGGACGAACAGGGCGACGGAACGCACGACGGTCATGGTCAGCGA
This sequence comes from Streptomyces sp. NPDC058291, assembly GCF_042880855.1. NCBI lineage: Bacteria > Bacillati > Actinomycetota > Actinomycetes > Kitasatosporales > Streptomycetaceae > Streptomyces > Streptomyces sp. NPDC058291. Next base: position 37 of record NZ_JBHVYK010000166.1, on the reverse strand, counting down.
GGCTACCGGCGGGACCCGGCGGCGGGCCGGACAGGGC
>NZ_JBHVYK010000165.1:0-5009 GCF_042880855.1 Streptomyces sp. NPDC058291 | reverse complement strand
GGCCCGGGCCGCACCCCTCCTCGTCGTCTCACGTCACCTCACGTCGCCCGCGTCCGGCCGCCCGCGTCCGGCCGCCCGCGTCCGGCCGCCCGCGTCCGGCCGCCCGCGTCACGTCGCTCCGCGACAGGGCGACGGCCTACAGGCCGTACCGCTCGCGGGCTTCCTTCACGGCCGCAGCCTTGACCTCGCCGCGCCGGGCGAGCTGGGCCAGCGCCGCCACGACGACCGACTCGGCGTCCACGCCGAAGTGCCGGCGGGCCGCCTCGCGGGTGTCCGACAGGCCGAAGCCGTCCGCCCCCAGCGAGGACCAGTCCTGCTCGACCCACTGCGCGATCTGGTCCGGCACCTGGCGCATGTAGTCGGAGACCGCGAGCACCGGGCCCTCGGCTCCCTCCAGCGCCCGGCGGACGTACGGAATGCGCTCCTCGCCGCGCAGCAGGGCCGCGTCGGCCTCCAGCGCGTCGCGGCGCAGCTCCGTCCAGGAGGTCGCGGACCACACGTCGGCGGCCACGCCCCACTCCTCGGCGAGCAGCTTCTGCGCCTTGAGGACCCAGTGGATCGCCGTGCCCGAGCCCAGGAGCTGGATGCGCGGGGCGTTGGCCGCCGCCACCTCCACGCCCGCCGACTCCGCCGTGTTGAAGCGGTACAGGCCCTTGACGATGCCCTCGTCGACCCCGGGAACGGCCGGCTTGGCCGGCTGCGGCACCGGCTCGTTGTAGACGGTCAGGTAGTAGAAGACGTTCTGGTCCTCGCCCGGGGCCGCCTCGCCGTACATCCGGCGCAGACCGTCCTTGACGATCGTCGCGATCTCGTACGCGAACGCCGGGTCGTAGCTGAGGGCGGCCGGGTTGGTCGCGGCGATGACCGGGGAGTGGCCGTCGGCGTGCTGGAGGCCCTCGCCCGTCAGGGTCGTGCGACCGGCCGTGGCGCCGACGAGGAAGCCGCGGCCGAGCTGGTCGCCGAGCTGCCACATCTGGTCGGCCGTGCGCTGCCAGCCGAACATCGAGTAGAAGATGTAGAACGGGATCATCGCCTCACCGTGCGTGGAGTACGCGGTGGACGCGGCGATGAAGTCGGCCATCGAACCGGCCTCGGTGATCCCCTCGTTGAGGATCTGGCCGTTCTCGGCCTCCTTGTAGTACATCAGCTGGTCGCGGTCGACCGGCTCGTACGTCTGGCCCTTGGGGGAGTAGATCCCGAGCGACGGGAACAGGCTCTCCATGCCGAAGGTGCGCGCCTCGTCGGGGACGATCGGCACCCAGCGCTTTCCGGTCTCCTTGTCGCGGACCAGGTCCTTGACCAGGCGGACGAAGGCCATCGTGGTCGCCACGTTCTGCGAGCCGGAGCCCTTGTCGAACGACGCGAACGCCTTGTCGGCCGGGGCCGGCAGCGGCGCGAGCGCGTGTGTGCGGCGGGCCGGGGCCGGACCGCCCAGGGCCGCGCGGCGCTCCTGGAGGTAGCGGACCTCGGGGGAGTCGGCGCCCGGGTGGCCGTAGGGCACCACGCCGTCGACGAAGTCGCTGTCCTTGATGGGCAGCTCCAGCAGGTCGCGCATGGCCTTGAACTCGTCCACCGAGAGCTTCTTCATCTGGTGGTTGGCGTTCTTCGACGCGAAGCCCTCGCCGAGGGTGTGGCCCTTGACCGTCTGGGCCAGGATGACCGTCGGAGCGCCCTTGAACTCCACGGCCGCCTTGTAGGCCGCGTACACCTTGCGCGCCTCGTGACCGCCGCGGGAGAGGTGGAAACACTCCAGGATCTTGTCGTCGCTCAGCAGCTTCGCCATCTCGGCGAGCGCCGGGTCCTTGCCGAAGAAGTCCTGGCGGATGTAGGCCGCGTCCCGCGTCTGGTACGTCTGCACCTGCGCGTCCGGCACCTCGCGCAGCCGGCGTACCAGCGCGCCCGTGGTGTCGAGCTGGAACAGCTCGTCCCAGGCCGTGCCCCACAGCGTCTTGACGACGTTCCAGCCGGCGCCGCGGAACTGCGCCTCCAGCTCCTGCACGATCTTGAAGTTGGCGCGGACCGGTCCGTCGAGGCGCTGCAGGTTGCAGTTGATGACGAAGGTCAGGTTGTCCAGGCCTTCGCGGGAGGCGAGCGCGAGGGCCGCGGTCGACTCCGGCTCGTCCATCTCGCCGTCGCCGAGGAACGCCCACACGTGGGAGGCGGAGACGTCCTTGATGTCGCGGTTGGTGAGATAGCGGTTGAAGCGCGCCTGGTAGATCGCCGACAGCGGGCCGAGGCCCATCGAGACCGTCGGGAACTCCCAGAGCCAGGGCAGCCGCCGCGGGTGCGGATAGGACGGGAGGCCTTCGCCGCCCGCCTCCTGGCGGAAGTTGTCGAGGTGCTGTTCGGTGAGACGGCCGTCCAGGAAGGCGCGGGCGTAGATGCCGGGGGAGGCGTGGCCCTGGATGTAGAGCTGGTCGCCCGAGCCGTCGGCCTCCTTGCCCCGGAAGAAGTGGTTGAAGCCGGTCTCGTACAGCCAGGCCGCGGAGGCGAAGGTGGCGATGTGGCCGCCGACGCCGTGTTTGCTGCCGCGGGTCACCATGGCGGCCGCGTTCCAGCGGTTCCACGCGGTGATCTTCCGCTCCATCTCCTCGTCGCCGGGCGCGGAGGGCTCGGCGGCGGTCGGGATGGTGTTGACGTAGTCGGTCTCGAGCAGCTTGGGCAGCGCGATGCCGTTGCCCTCGGCCCGCTCCAGCGTGCGGCGCATCAGGTATGCGGCACGGTGCGGCCCGGCCGCCTTGGCGACCGCGTCCAGGGAGGCCTGCCATTCGGCGGTCTCCTCCGGGTCCCGGTCGGGGAGCTGGTCGAGCGCGCTCGGCTGGATGGCGTTGGGGTCGGTCATGTCGCCGCCTTCCTCAGTCGAAGGGGGTTCCCTCATCGGTAGGGGTTCGGGGATGCCCTTGGTCTTTGGCAGGACAGGGCGTCAGGGCGCGGGTGCGACGTCGTTGTACGACCCCGCAGCGCGGCCCGTCGGTGACTGTAACCCCCTGATCGATGATCGATCAAAGGGTGGACGGGAAAAACCTCTCGATGACGAGAAAGTAGGCACGCGGTGCCTTGTCGCCAGGCACCCCGTGCCGTGGTCTCGCAGTGTTTCCGCAGGTGAGCATCGGTGTGCTCGGCTGTCTCAGGGGCGCGGCGCGCAGCCCAGCACATGCGCCTTCACCAGGTCCGCGATGCGCGGATCCCGCCGCCGGAACGCCTGCACCAGCTCCTCGTGCTCCTCCGCGTACGACTGCTGCACGGTTCCGAGCCACCGGATGGACAGCGCCGTGAACACCTCGATGCCGAGGCCCTCCCAGGTGTGCAGCAGCACGGAGTTCCCGGCCGCGCGCACCAGCTCCCGGTGGAAGCCCACGGTGTGCCGCACCTGGGCGGTGCCGTCGGACGTCCGGTCGGCCTCGTACAGGGCGGCCACGTGCGGTTCGAGCGCCGAGCAGTCCTCGGCCAGCCTCCGGGCCGCCAGCTCCGCGGCGATCGCCTCCAGGCCGGCCCGCACCGGATAGCTCTCCTCCAGGTCGGCCGCCGTCAGATTGCGCACGCGGACGCCCTTGTTCGGCGCGGACTCGATCAGCCGCAGCGACTCCAGCTCGCGCAGCGCCTCGCGCACCGGCGTCTGGCTCACCTCCAGCTCGGTGGCGATCCGTCGCTCCACGATCCGCTCACCCGGCTGCCAGCGCCCGCTGACGATCCCCTCCACGATGTGCTCGCGGATCTGTTCGCGCAGCGAGTGGACGACGGGCGCGGTCATGAGGGCTCCTTCGAGCAGGGGCCGCCCATCGGCCCCGGGGCGTTGACGTTTAGACAATACGGCCGAGGGCCCGCGCAGGAGAGGCGCGCGGGGGCGCTTTTACGCAGGTGAGACGAGACTTACACAGGCCCGCGGCGGGCCCGGCCCATCGGGCGCGGGACGACAGCACGGTGCCCCCGTCCGAGAGTCCCGGACGGGGGCACCACGCCGCACAACCCCTGCGTCAGAGGCCGAGCTCGACCTCGAACTCGCCGGCCTCCAGGATCGCCTTGACGGCGGTCAGGTAACGGGCCGCGTCGGCGCCGTCGACCAGACGGTGGTCGTAGGACAGGGTCAGGTACGTCATGTCGCGGACGCCGATGACCGTGCCCTCCTCCGTCTCGATGACGGCCGGACGCTTGACCGTGGCGCCGATGCCGAGGATCGCGACCTGGTTCGGCGGCACGATGATCGTGTCGAACAGCGCGCCGCGCGAGCCGGTGTTGCTGATGGTGAAGGTCGCGCCGGACAGCTCGTCCGGGGTGATCTTGTTGGCGCGGACCTTGCCGGCCAGGTCGGCCGTGGCCTTCGCGATGCCGGCGATGTTCAGGTCGCCCGCGTGCTTGATGACCGGGGTCATCAGGCCCTTCTCCGAGTCCACCGCGATACCGATGCTCTCGGTGTCGAAGTAGGTGATCGTGCCCTCGTCCACGTTGATCCGGGCGTTGACGGCCGGGTGGGCCTTCAGCGCCTGGGCCGCCGCCTTCACGAAGAACGGCATCGGGGAGAGCTTGACGCCCTCACGCGCGGCGAAGGAGTCCTTCGCCTGTGCGCGGAGCTTCATCAGGCGGGTGATGTCGACCTCGACGACCGAGGACAGCTGCGCCTGCTCGTGCAGCGCCTTGACCATGTTGTCGCCGATGACCTTGCGGATGCGGGGCATCTTGACGGTCTGGCCGCGCAGCGGGGAGGCCTCCAGGGCGGGGGCCTTCCTGACGGCGGCCGGGGTGGCGGCCGGGGCCGGGGCGGCCGCCGCGGTCTTCGCGGCCTCGGCGGCGGCGAGGACGTCCTGCTTGCGGATACGGCCGCCGACGCCGGTGCCCTTGACGGAGCCCAGGTCGACGCCGTTCTCGGCGGCGAGCTTGCGCACCAGCGGGGTCACGTACGCGCCCTCGTCGCTCGCCTGCGCGGCCGGAGCCGGGGCGGCGGCGGGAGCCGGGGTGACCGGAGCCGGAGCGGCCGGCGCGGGAGCCGGGGCGGCCGGCGCGGGAGCCGGGGC
>NZ_JBHVYK010000164.1:0-3230 GCF_042880855.1 Streptomyces sp. NPDC058291 | reverse complement strand
GTGCTCGTCCTTCTGATGCCGGCCCCAGTGAACTCCAGCTCAGGTTGGGGGTGATGGGTGGCTGGTCGTTGTTTGAGAACTGCACAGTGGACGCGAGCATCTGTGGCCAAGTTTTTAAGGGCGCACGGTGGATGCCTTGGCACCAGGAACCGATGAAGGACGTGGGAGGCCACGATAGTCCCCGGGGAGTCGTCAACCAGGCTTTGATCCGGGGGTTTCCGAATGGGGAAACCCGGCAGTCGTCATGGGCTGTCACCCGCTGCTGAACACATAGGCAGTGTGGAGGGAACGCGGGGAAGTGAAACATCTCAGTACCCGCAGGAAGAGAAAACAACCGTGATTCCGGGAGTAGTGGCGAGCGAAACCGGATGAGGCCAAACCGTATGCGTGTGAGACCCGGCAGGGGTTGCGCATACGGGGTTGTGGGATCTCTCTTTTACGGTCTGCCGGCCGTGAGACGAGTCAGAAACCGTTGATGTAGGCGAAGGACATGCGAAAGGTCCGGCGTAGAGGGTAAGACCCCCGTAGTCGAAACGTCAACGGCTCGTTTGAGAGACACCCAAGTAGCACGGGGCCCGAGAAATCCCGTGTGAATCTGGCGGGACCACCCGCTAAGCCTAAATATTCCCTGGTGACCGATAGCGGATAGTACCGTGAGGGAATGGTGAAAAGTACCGCGGGAGCGGAGTGAAATAGTACCTGAAACCGTGTGCCTACAAGCCGTGGGAGCGTCGGACATCAAGCTTGCTTGGTGTCTCGTGACTGCGTGCCTTTTGAAGAATGAGCCTGCGAGTTTGCGGTGTGTTGCGAGGTTAACCCGAGTGGGGAAGCCGTAGCGAAAGCGAGTCCGAACAGGGCGTTTCAGTAGCACGCTCAAGACCCGAAGCGGAGTGATCTAGCCATGGGCAGGTTGAAGCGGAGGTAAGACTTCGTGGAGGACCGAACCCACCAGGGTTGAAAACCTGGGGGATGACCTGTGGTTAGGGGTGAAAGGCCAATCAAACTCCGTGATAGCTGGTTCTCCCCGAAATGCATTTAGGTGCAGCGTCGTGTGTTTCTTGCCGGAGGTAGAGCACTGGATAGGCGATGGGCCCTACCGGGTTACTGACCTTAGCCAAACTCCGAATGCCGGTAAGTGAGAGCGCGGCAGTGAGACTGTGGGGGATAAGCTCCATGGTCGAGAGGGAAACAGCCCAGAGCATCGACTAAGGCCCCTAAGCGTACGCTAAGTGGGAAAGGATGTGGAGTCGCACAGACAACCAGGAGGTTGGCTTAGAAGCAGCCACCCTTGAAAGAGTGCGTAATAGCTCACTGGTCTAGTGATTCCGCGCCGACAATGTAGCGGGGCTCAAGCGTACCGCCGAAGTCGTGTCATTCACACAATAGGGCCAACGCCTGTGTGGATGGGTAGGGGAGCGTCGTGTGCCGGGTGAAGCAGCACCGGAAGGTAGTTGTGGACGGTTCACGAGTGAGAATGCAGGCATGAGTAGCGATACACACGTGAGAAACGTGTGCGCCGATTGACTAAGGGTTCCTGGGTCAAGCTGATCTGCCCAGGGTAAGTCGGGACCTAAGGCGAGGCCGACAGGCGTAGTCGATGGATAACCGGTTGATATTCCGGTACCCGCTGTGAAGCGTCAAACATCGAACCAGGCGATGCTAAGTCCGTGAAGCCGTCCCGGAGCCTTCGGGCAAAGGGGAGTGGTGGAGCCGACGGACCAGACTTGCAGTAGGTGAGTGATGGGGTGACGCAGGAAGGTAGTCCATCCCGGGCGGTGGTTGTCCCGGGGTAAGGGTGTAGGACGAACGGTAGGCAAATCCGCCGTTCACATAGTCTGAGACCTGATGCCGAGCCGATTGTGGCGAAGTGGATGATCCTATGCTGTCGAGAAAAGCCTCTAGCGAGTTTCATGGCGGCCCGTACCCTAAACCGACTCAGGTGGTCAGGTAGAGAATACCGAGGCGTTCGGGTGAACTATGGTTAAGGAACTCGGCAAAATGCCCCCGTAACTTCGGGAGAAGGGGGGCCACGCTTGGTGAGAGGACTTGCTCCTCGAGCTGGGGGTGGCCGCAGAGACCAGCGAGAAGCGACTGTTTACTAAAAACACAGGTCCGTGCGAAGCCGTAAGGCGATGTATACGGACTGACGCCTGCCCGGTGCTGGAACGTTAAGGGGACCGGTTAGTCACATTTCGGTGTGGCGAAGCTGAGAACTTAAGCGCCAGTAAACGGCGGTGGTAACTATAACCATCCTAAGGTAGCGAAATTCCTTGTCGGGTAAGTTCCGACCTGCACGAATGGCGTAACGACTTCTCGACTGTCTCAACCATAGGCCCGGTGAAATTGCACTACGAGTAAAGATGCTCGTTTCGCGCAGCAGGACGGAAAGACCCCGGGACCTTTACTACAGTTTGATATTGGTGTTCGGTTCGGCTTGTGTAGGATAGGTGGGAGACTGTGAAGCGGCCACGCCAGTGGTTGTGGAGTCGCCGTTGAAATACCACTCTGGTCGTGCTGGATGTCTAACCTGGGTCCGTGATCCGGATCAGGGACAGTGTCTGATGGGTAGTTTAACTGGGGCGGTTGCCTCCTAAAGAGTAACGGAGGCGCCCAAAGGTTCCCTCAGCCTGGTTGGTAATCAGGTGTTGAGTGTAAGTGCACAAGGGAGCTTGACTGTGAGACCGACGGGTCGAGCAGGGACGAAAGTCGGGACTAGTGATCCGGCGGTGGCTTGTGGAAGCGCCGTCGCTCAACGGATAAAAGGTACCCCGGGGATAACAGGCTGATCTTCCCCAAGAGTCCATATCGACGGGATGGTTTGGCACCTCGATGTCGGCTCGTCGCATCCTGGGGCTGGAGTCGGTCCCAAGGGTTGGGCTGTTCGCCCATTAAAGCGGTACGCGAGCTGGGTTTAGAACGTCGTGAGACAGTTCGGTCCCTATCCGCTGCGCGCGCAGGAATATTGAGAAGGGCTGTCCCTAGTACGAGAGGACCGGGACGGACGAACCTCTGGTGTGCCAGTTGTTCTGCCAAGGGCATGGCTGGTTGGCTACGTTCGGGAGGGATAACCGCTGAAAGCATCTAAGCGGGAAGCCTGCTTCGAGATGAGTATTCCCACCCCCTTGAGGGGTTAAGGCTCCCAGTAGACGACTGGGTTGATAGGCCGGATGTGGAAGCCCAGTAATGGGTGAAGCTGACTGGTACTAATAGGCCGAGGGCTTGTCCTCAGT
>NZ_JBHVYK010000163.1:0-5823 GCF_042880855.1 Streptomyces sp. NPDC058291 | reverse complement strand
CTGCTGGGCCTTGCTGAAGCGGTGGATCTCGTCGAGGAAGAGGACGGTCTCCTTGCCGAACCCGCCGATGGCGCGGCGGGCGCCGTCGATGACCGCGCGGACCTCCTTGACGCCCGCGGTGATGGCGGACAGCTCGACGAACCGCTTGTCGGTGGCCTTGGAGACGACGTACGCCAGCGTGGTCTTCCCGGTGCCCGGCGGGCCCCAGAGGATCACCGAGGAAGGGCCGGCCGGGCCCTTGGCTCCGTCGCCCACCAGGCGGCGCAGAGGTGAGCCGGGTTTCAGCAGGTGCTGCTGGCCCACCACCTCGTCGAGGGTGCGCGGGCGCATCCGGACCGCCAGGGGGCTCCCTGCGGGGTCCTTCTCCTGGCGGTCTTCCGCTGCGGCGGTGAACAGGTCGGGCTCCACACGTCGGAGCCTACGTCAGGGGTCCGACACCGCCGCCCGGCGTCCCGCACGTCGCCCGGCGGGCCACCCGGTCCGGCACGGGCTCAGGCCCAGAGATCGGCGCCCCAGCGGGTCAGGACGAGCATGGCGATGATGCCGACGTGGGTGGCCGGCAGGATCCAGGTGAACTCGCCGAAGAAGCGCTTGAGCCCGTCCGGCGCGGGGAGGAAGCCGTTGCGCACGTTGAACGAGGTGACGTACCAGAACATGGTGATCGTCGCGACCCAGGCCAGCGAGCACCACAGGCACAGGGCGTTGATGTTGTACAGCGACTGGTACTGCAGCCAGGTGCAGAAGCCCACACCGAACAGCGTGCCCGCGTTGAAGGTCAGCCAGTACCAGCGGGGGAAGCGGGCACCGGTCAGCAGACTCATGCCGACGCAGACGACGATGCCGTAGGCGACCAGGCCGAGCATCGGGTTCGGGAAGCCGAAGACGGAGGCCTGCTTGCTCTCCATGACGCTGCCGCAGCTGATGATCGGGCTGATGCTGCAACTGGGCGTGAAGGTCTTTCCCTCGGCCTTGGCCTCGAGGATCTTCATCTTGTCGATCGTGATGACCCAGGCGGCGAGCAGGCCGGCCGCACCGGTGATCAGCAGCAGGATCGCGAACGCACGGCTGCCGCCCACGGTCCGTGGCGCGGTCGCGGCGAGGCGCTCGGGCTCGGACTCCGTGGAGACGTCTTTGACTGTCGTCTTGCTCATCACGCCGATCCGTCACTTGAGAGTTGGACCATCTTCGGGCAGGGCCATTGTGCCGCACACGGCCGCGTCTTCACCGTTCGGTGGACATAAGCATGTACGTACGGCGCTCCCGGAGCGTTCGGTTTCGGCCGGTGGGACGAGACAGGACAGCACACGCGAACGAAGGGTGCCGGATCGCACGACCCGGCACCCCGACGGTTCCTAGCCGAGCCTGGACTCCAGCTCGGCCACGATCTCGTTCACGCCGATCGACGTCTGCTCGCCCGACTCCATGTCCTTGAGCTGGACGACGCCCTCGGCGAGGTCGCGCTCGCCGGCGACGACGGTGTAGCGGGCGCCGCTGCGGTTGGCGTTCTTCATCGCGCCCTTCAGCCCCTTCCCGCCATAGGAGAAGTCGGCCGCCACCCCGAGCTTGCGCAACTCGGTGACCTTGGCGAACAGCACCCGGCGGGCCTCCTCGCCCAGCGGGACGGCGTAGACGGAGGTCGCCGGCGGCAGGTCGAGCTCGACGCCCTCCGCCTCCAGGGCGAGCACCGTGCGGTCGACGCCGAGGGCCCAGCCCACGGACGGGAGCGCCGGGCCGCCGATCATCTCCGACAGACCGTCGTAGCGGCCGCCGCCGCCCACCGCGGACTGGGAGCCCAGGCCGTCGTGGACGAACTCGAAAGTCGTCCGGGTGTAGTAGTCCAGGCCGCGGACCAGCTTGGCGTCGTCCTCGAAGGAGACGCCCGCCGCGGTGATCAGCTCACGGACCTCCTCGTGGTACGCCTTGCAGGCGTCGCACAGGTAGTCGCGCAGCAGCGGCGCGTCCCCGAGCTGCTTCTGCACCGCGTCGCGCTTGTCGTCCAGGACGCGCAGCGGGTTGATGTCCGCCCGGCGCAGGGTGTCCTCGTCGAGGTCGAGGCCGCGCAGGAAGTCCTGCAGGGCGGCGCGGTAGACGGGACGGCACTCCTGGTCGCCCAGGCTGTTGAGCAGGATGCGGAAGTTCCGCAGGCCCAGCGAGCGGTAGGCCTGGTCCGCCAGGATGATCAGCTCGGCGTCCAGCGCCGGGTCCTCGGCGCCGATCGCCTCGGCGCCCACCTGGGAGAAGTGACGGTAGCGGCCCTTCTGCGGGCGCTCGTAGCGGTAGTACGAGCCGGAGTACCAGAGCTTGACCGGCAGGTTGCCCGCCTTGTGCAGGTTGGCCTCGAGCGCGGCGCGCAGCACGGACGCCGTGCCCTCGGGGCGCAGCGCGAGCTGGTCGCCGCCCTTGGTCTCGAAGGCGTACATCTCCTTCGTCACGATGTCGGTCGACTCGCCCACACCGCGCGCGAACAGCTCGACGTTCTCGAAGCCGGGCGTCTCGATGTAGCCGTAGCCGGAGTTGCGCAGGGGGGCGGCGATGGCCTCGCGGACGGCGAGGTACTTGGCGCTGTCCGGCGGGATCAGGTCGTACGTGCCCTTGGGGGCCTGGAAGGTGCTCACGGAAGGTCTCTCGTCACATTCCTCGTCGGGGAGGGGTGTTCGAACCCGCTCCCTGGCCGTCGGCCGCCACCTGCCGCAGATACGGGTTGGCGGCGCGCTCCTGGCCGATGGTCGTCTGGGGGCCGTGGCCGGACAGCACCACGGTCGAGTCGTCGAGCGGCAGGCACACACGGGCCAGCGAGTCGAGCATCTCGGCCATGTCTCCGCCGGGCAGGTCGGTGCGTCCGATGGAGCCGGCGAACAGCAGATCCCCGGAGAAGAAGACCGACGGGATCTCGGTCGTCTCGGGCATCCGGAAGGTCACCGACCCCTTGGTATGGCCCGGCGCGTGGGCGACGGAGAACTCCAGACCGGCCAGGTCCAGCTTCGCGCCGTCGGTCAGCTCACGGACGTCGTCCGGCTCCCCCACGGTCAGCTCGCCCATCAGCGGCATCCCGATGGACCGGCCGAGCGCCTTCTCCGGGTCGCTCATCATGAACCGGTCCTCGGGGTGGATCCAGGCCGGCACGTCGTGCGCGCCGCACACCGGGACGACCGAGGCCACATGGTCGATGTGGCCGTGGGTGAGGACGACGGCGACGGGCTTGAGCCGATGCTTCCTGATCGCTTCCTCGACTCCTGGGGCCGCCTGATGGCCCGGGTCGATGATCACGCACTCCTCACCGGCGGCGGGGGCGACGACATAACAGTTCGTCCCCCAGGCCCCGGCGGGGAACCCGGCAATGAGCACGATCGTCCTTCGTTTGTGTCGATACGCGTGGGCTTCTGGCGGCTGCGCCAGTGGTCAGAGCCTACCGGCGCTGCCGTTTCCTCAGCGAACCCATATACGGTACGGGGCACACGCAGGCGGTCGGCTCACAAGACGCACGCGTCCCAGTCGACGTACGAGACGCATGAGGAGAGAACCCGGTGGTCACCCAGGAACAGCGGAAGCGTCAGCTCGCCCGGGAGAAGTTCTTGCGGCAGCAGCAGCGGCGCACGAGCGCCCGGCGCAAGGCGCGTATGCGCAACTCGGTGATCGCGTCGGTGCTCGGCGTGGTCGTCATCGGCAGCGTGGCGCTGTACACGACGGGTGTCCTCAAGGACGACGACAAGAAGACGAACGCGAGTTCGCAGACGTCGCCGTCGGCGGCGCCCAGCGCGGCGAAGGACCCGTGCGAGAAGCCGGCCGCCGGGTCGGTCAAGACGCAGACCTGGAAGAAGGAGCCGGCGGTCACGATCGACGAGTCGGCGAAGTACACGATGACGCTCGCGACCACCTGCGGCGACATCGGCATAGCGCTCAAGGCGAAGGCCGCGCCGCACACGGTGAACTCCTTCGACTTCCTCGCCGGCAAGGGCTTCTTCGACCACACCAAGTGCCACCGGCTCACCACCAACGGGATCTACGTGCTGCAGTGCGGCGACCCGACGGGCAGCGGCAGCGGCGGCCCCGGTTACACCATTCCGGACGAGAACCTGAAGGACGCCAGTCTGAAGGCCAACGTCTACCCGGCGGGCACGGTCGCGATGGCCAACACCGGTCAGGCGCACACCGGCGGCAGCCAGTTCTTCCTCGTCTACCAGGACAGTCAGCTGCCGCCCAGCTACACGCCGTTCGGGACGCTGTCGGCCGACGGCATGAAGGTGCTGAAGAAGATCGCCGCCGCGGGCGAGAACACCGGCGCCGGTGACGGCGCCCCCAACGCGACGGTCGTGATCAACAAGGCGACGGTCACCAAGTCCTGACGAAGTCCTGGACAGGGCCGGGCGGCAGGCCGGTGACAAGGGGCGGTCAACTGCGCAATTTCGGTCGTGCGGGATGCGGACAGGCGACCCGCCGGTCGCCTATGTTGGCCGTGACGAAACTGTGGACGATGCCCAGGGGCGCCGAAGCCCCTCGCAGGCATCATGTGGAGGAGGCGCTGTGAGCAGCGACCCGTGGGGCCGCGTCGACGAGACGGGGACCGTGTACGTGCGTACGGCCGACGGCGAGCAGGTGGTCGGTTCCTGGCAGGCAGGCTCCCCCGAGGAGGCGCTGGCCTACTTCGAGCGCAAGTACGAGGGCCTGGTTGTCGAGATCGGCCTCCTCGAGAAGCGTGTGCAGACCACCGATCTGTCGGCCAAGGACGCGCAGGTCGCGATCGACCACATCCGCGATCAGGTCGACGCGCATCACGCGGTCGGCGACCTGCAGGCGCTGCGGGAGCGGCTGGACAAGCTGGTGGCGACCGTCGAGTCGCGGCGCGAGGAGCGCAAGCAGCAGCGCGCCAAGCAGTCCGACGAGGCCCGCAAGGCCAAGGAGGGTTTGGTCACCGAGGCCGAGCAGCTCGCCCAGTCCGACCAGTGGCGGGCCGCCGGTGAGCGGCTGCGGGCGCTGGTGGACACCTGGAAGGGTCTGCCCCGGCTGGACCGCAAGTCGGACGACGAGCTGTGGCACCGGTTCTCGCACGCGCGCTCGGCGTTCTCCAAGCGCCGCAAGGCGCACTTCGCGCAGCTGGACGCGCAGCGCGAGGAGGCCCGGCGGATCAAGGAGCGGCTGGTCTCCGAGGCCGAGGCGCTGTCCGGTTCCACGGACTGGGGTCCGTCGGCGGCGCGCTACCGCGAGCTCATGGCGGAGTGGAAGGCGGCGGGCCGCGCCCAGCGCGAGCACGAGGACGACCTGTGGAACCGCTTCCGCGGCGCCCAGGACGTCTTCTTCGCCGCCCGCAGCTCGGTGTTCGCCGAGCGGGACGCGGAGCAGACGGAGAACCTCAAGCTCAAGGAGGAGCTGGCCGAGGAGGCCGAGAAGCTCCTGCCGGTCGGTGACCTGAAGGCGGCGCGCGCCGCGTTCCGTTCGATCAACGAGCGCTGGGAGGCCGTCGGTCATGTGCCGCGCGACGCCCGGCCGAAGATCGAAGGCCGGATGCACGCGGTGGAGCGGGCGATCCAGGAGTCCGAGGAGACCGAGTGGCGCCGGACGAACCCGGAGGCACGCGCGCGTGCCGCGGGTCTGACCGGTCAGCTCCAGGCCGCCGTGGACAAGCTGAAGGGCCAGATCGAGCAGGCACGCGCCCAGGGCAACTCCGCGCGGGCCGACAAGCTGGAGCGCGAGCTCGAAGGCCGTCAGGCGCTGCTGGACCAGGCGCTGAAGGGCCTGCAGGAGTTCGGCGGCTGACCACGGACCAGACCGCACGCCGCCTGGGACCGCAGGCGGCGAAGGGGCCCCCGTACCTCAGGTACGGGGCTG
>NZ_JBHVYK010000162.1:0-5851 GCF_042880855.1 Streptomyces sp. NPDC058291 | reverse complement strand
AGGTTCCCGCTTTTCTCGCGGTTTCCTTTCCGGCGGTTCCGACTTTATCAGAAGTTCTGAGTCGGTTTTCCCGGCCCCTCCCGGGATCGGTCCCGACGCGCAAGGCGTCGATGCGTTCCCGCTCGGGCGGAGCCGTAAACGTACTGGAGCGGGGCTGCCCGATGCAAATCGGGTTGCCCCGCTCCTGGTTCACGCGTACGCCGGGTCGTGCGTCGGTCAGACCTCGACCACGACCGGGAGGATCATCGGCCTGCGGCGATAGGTGTCGGACACCCACTTGCCCAGCGTGCGGCGGATGAGTTGCTGCATCTGGTGGGGCTCCACCACGCCGTCCTGCGCGGAGCGTTCCAGGACCTCGGCGATCTTCGGGGTGACGGCCGAAAAGGCCGAGTCCTCGATGCCCGAGCCGCGGGCCTGGATGTGCGGGCCGCCCGTGATCTTGCCGGTGGACGAGTCCACGACGACGAAGACCGAGATGATGCCCTCGTCGCCGAGGATCTTCCGGTCCTTGAGGGCCGGCTCGCCCACATCGCCGACCGAGAGGCCGTCGACGTAGACGTAGCCCGCCTGGACCTTGCCGGAGATCTTGGCCTTGCCCTCGACGAGGTCGACGACCACGCCGTCCTCCGCGATGACGATGCGGTCGTGCGGAACGCCGGTCAGGGCTCCCAGCTCGGCGTTGGCGCGCAGGTGACGCCATTCGCCGTGGACCGGCATCAGGTTCTTCGGGCGGCAGATGTTGTAGAAGTACAGCAGCTCGCCCGCGGACGCGTGGCCCGAGACGTGCACCTTGGCGTTGCCCTTGTGGACGACGTTCGCTCCCCAGCGGGTGAGGCCGTTGATGACGCGGTAGACCGCGTTCTCGTTGCCGGGGATGAGCGAGGAGGCCAGGATCACCGTGTCGCCGGGGACGATGCGGATCTGGTGGTCGCGGTTGGCCATGCGGGACAGGGCCGCCATCGGCTCGCCCTGGGATCCCGTGCAGACCAGGACCACCTCGTGGTCGGGGAGGTCGTCGAGCGTCTTGACGTCCACGACCAGACCCGGCGGGACCTTCAGGTAGCCGAGGTCGCGGGCGATGCCCATGTTGCGGACCATCGAGCGGCCCACGAAGGCGACCCGGCGGCCGTACTCGTGCGCGGTGTCCAGGATCTGCTGGATGCGGTGGACGTGGCTGGCGAAGCTGGCCACGATGATCCTCTTGCGGGCGTTCCCGAAGACCGTGCGCAGGACGTTGGAGATGTCCCGCTCGGGCGGCACGAAACCGGGGACCTCGGCGTTCGTCGAGTCGGAGAGGAGGAGGTCGATGCCCTCCTCGCTCAGACGTGCGAACGCGTGCAGGTCGGTGAGACGGCCGTCCAGCGGGAGCTGGTCCATCTTGAAGTCGCCCGTGTGGACCGCCATGCCGGCCGGCGTGCGGATGGCGACCGCGAGGGCGTCCGGGATGGAGTGGTTGACGGCGATGAACTCGCAGTCGAACGGGCCGATGCGCTCCCGGTGCCCTTCCGCCACCTCGAGGGTGTACGGGCGGATCCGGTGCTCCTGGAGCTTGGCCTCGATGAGCGCGAGGGTGAGCTTGGAGCCGATCAGCGGGATGTCCGGCTTCTCCCGCAGGAGGTAGGGGACGGCGCCGATGTGGTCCTCGTGACCGTGGGTGAGGACGATGCCCTCGATGTCGTCGAGGCGGTTCCTGATGGACGTGAAGTCCGGCAGGATCAGATCGATTCCGGGCTGCTCCTCCTCAGGGAAGAGCACTCCGCAGTCGACGATCAACAGGCGGCCGCCGTACTCGAAGACCGTCATGTTCCGGCCGATCTCACCGAGGCCGCCGAGCGGGGTGACCCGCAGGCCACCCGCCGGCAGCGGCGGGGGCGGGGCGAGTTGCGGATGCGGATGACTCAAAAGACTCTCCTCAAACACGCGCGCCACGTACCGGTGGGCACGTGGCGCGCATGACGTTCGTGCAGAAGCAGTTGTCGTGGTGGATCGCAGGCACCGGTGGCCTGCTTATTCAGTTGTGAAGTCCGTTGTCAGAGCTGTACCCCGCCCGCGGCAAGATCGATCTTGAGCTGCGCGACCTCTTCGGGCGAGCACTCGACCATGGGCGAGCGCAGCGGTCCTGCGGGCAGGCCCTGCAGGGCGAGCGCCGCCTTGGTCGTCATGACGCCCTGGGTGCGGAACATACCCGTGTAGACGGGCAGCAGCTTCTGGTGGATCTCCGTCGCCTTCTGGACGTCGCCGGCGGTGAACGCCTCGACGAGGGCGCACAGGTCCGGGGTGACCATGTGGCCGACCACCGAGACGAAGCCGACCGCGCCCACGGACAGCAGCGGCAGGTTCAGCATGTCGTCGCCGGAGTACCAGGCGAGGCCGGAGCGCGCGATGGCCCAGCTCGCGCGACCCAGGTCGCCCTTGGCGTCCTTGTTGGCGACGATCCGCGGGTGCGCGGCGAGGCGGACCAGCGTCTCGGTGCTGATCGGGACGCCGCTGCGGCCGGGGATGTCGTAGAGCATCACCGGCAGTCCGGCGGCGTCGGCGACGGTGGTGAAGTGCCGGTACAGGCCCTCCTGCGGGGGCTTGTTGTAGTACGGGGTGACGACCAGCAGGCCGTGCGCGCCCCTCTTCTCCGCCGCTCGGGCCAGCTCCACGCTGTGGTGGGTGTCGTTGGTGCCGACGCCCGCGATGACGTGGGCGCGGTCGCCGACGGCCTCCAGGACGGCTCGTACCAGGTCCGATTTCTCCGCGTCACTGGTGGTGGGGGACTCGCCGGTGGTGCCGTTGACGATCAGGCCGTCGTTGCCTGCGTCCACCAGGTGGGTGGCGAGCCGCTGTGCGCCGTCGAGGTCGAGTGCGCCGTCCGCCGTGAAGGGCGTGACCATGGCGGTGAGGACCCGCCCGAAGGGGGTCTGCGGAGTGGAGGTCGGAGCCATGGGTGACACGCTACTCGTTGCTCACCGTGGGGTCTGCCCACGGGGGGTGCGGAAAGTCATGACAAAAGAGGAGCCCGGCACTGCCTGCTCGGGGGTTCAAGCAGTGCCGGGTCCGTTTGATCAGGCTAGATGAACAACTCTAAATGCCGCAATACGGACACTTCGCACGGATGATCCGTACATACGTCTCCGTCGCCGCGTCCCTCAAGGGGCGACTCGGCCGTTGGCGTTGAAGGCGGCGTAGGTGAGGGGCATGAGCTTGGCCCACTCGGCTTCCATCTTCTCGCCCACCATCTCGATCTCCCGCTGCGGGAACGAGGGGACCTTCGCCAGCTCGTGCTGCGTGCGCAGGCCGAGGAAGTGCATCAGCGAGCGGGCGTTGCAGGTGGCGTACATCGAGGAGAAGAGCCCGACCGGCAGGACCGCCCGGGCGACCTCGCGGGCGACCCCGGCGGCGAGCATCTCCTGGTAGGCCTCGTAGGCCTGCCGGTAGGAGTCCTCCATAGTGCGGTTGACGAGCTCCTGCTGGGCCTGCGTGCCCTCGACGAAGACGTACTTTCCGGGACGGCCCTGCTGGACGAGTTTGCGGGACTCGCCGGGGACGTAGAAGACGGGCTGGAGCTCCCGGTAGCGCCCGGACTCCTCGTTGTACGAATTGTGTACGACGAAACCGTCCGCGATGAAGTTGTGATGCGGCGGCGGCATGGAGATGTCGTAGGTCATCTCCTCCCCGTCGGGCACCACGGACAGGACGGCCTCCCAACGCACACCGTTCTGGAGGGCACGACGGCGCGCCCCGATCGGCGCGTCTTCCCCGTTGGTCTTCCGCTGGTGACACGACTTGCAGGCCGGTCGCAAGTTCGAGACGTCGAGTGCCTTCGTCAGATCGGCGTCCACCGGGACGACATGATCCAGCTCCAGGTCCTTGGCCTCGAACTTCTCGTCGCAGATGTAGCAGAGGTCCATGGGTGCGACGAGCTCAGCTCGCTGCTCGGTGGTCCAGATCTGAATGCCCTCACGCAGGCGCTTCGGGATGCCCACCCGCTCTCCGACCCCCACGCGGCCCAATCGTCCAATCCGGTCACCGGGGCGCAGATCGCCGGCACGAACCCAGCCGTCGGGAGTCCATACACGGTGATCCGCGGTGCACCGCAGAGCCTTGCCGTTCGTCGTCGACACCTTGAGGATCGGTTTCACGCCGGACTCGAAGACGTCGACCATGGGCGCCTTCTCCGCCAGCCCGGTCTCCAGGTCGATGGTGTCGGCCAGGAGGTTCTGGCAGGACTTCAGCCTGCGCGTACGCCCCATGGAATCGGGCACACCGATCTTCCAGTCCCGATGAATGTCCGCGATGCGTTTGGCCTTGCCGTTCTTGCCGGTGCCGACCCGGATCATGGCGTCCCCCGGCAGGCACCAGCCCACCCTGTGCCGCATGAACTCGCGGAACACGAAGATCGGGGCGCTGATGAAGAAGGTCATCGAGTTGTGCTCGAACGGGCTGCCGTGCCGGTCCCGCATCAGGTAGTTGATCAGGCCCTTGGAGCGTTCCGGGTCCTTGCCCAGTTCGTCCAGGGACTGCTCGCCGACGGTCGAGACGCGGGCGGCGAAGAGCACGTCCGCGTCGGACGCGGTGTGCTTGACCAGCTCGACGGTGACGTCGCTGAGGAAGCCGGGCTCGAGGTCGTCGGCGGGGCTGTCGGTCACGGTGCGGGGGTCCTTCCGTCGCGTCTTCTGAGCGGCGACAACTCTACGGGGGCCGCCGAGCCGGGCGTCCGCGGGCGTGCCGGGGAATTCGTGCGGGACGTCTGCCGATATGGGGCACCTTTTCGGGCACCCGCTCGTCTGAACCAGTGACGAGGTCCCCATGGCAGCGTCCACGCGACTTTCCTCAGGAGGACGTACCCACCATGTTCCGCCGGCGCGAGCCCGTACCCTTCGCCTTTCTCGCCGAGGCCGACAGGTTCCGGAGCAATGTCACTCCCCCGCCCCCCGAACGGTCCTCGGTGAGCCAGATAGCCGGGCGCTGGCTGCTGGGGCTCACCATCGTGGCCGCGCTGGTGGGCTCGCTGGTCATCGGCATGCCGGCGCTGAGTCAGCACTCGTCCTCGCCGGGGCCGCAGTCGCAGGCGTCCCAGGGGCGCTGAGCACCACGCCGACGCCACCGGGCCCCCGAAGGTGGTGAGGCGGGACAGCGGCGGATAACCTCACCGGGCACAGCCCACGCATGGACGAGTGAGGACCAGCCGTGCCCCTGCCCTTCCTGACGGCCGACCGCGCATTCGAGGCAGCGGACGACGTCGCGTTGCCCTTCGACGACCGCGAGCGCTGGCGACGACCCTACCGGCCAGGTCCCTGGCGGGTCGGTGCGGCCGCGCTCGCGCTGCTGCTCGCCTCGTACGTGCTGTTCGCGGCCGTCATCATCGCGCTGACCGGTTCGGTGTCCGAGGCGGGCACGGTCTTCGGCTGCTCCCTGGTCGTGATCGCCGCCGCCCTGCGGTTGCTGCGGGTCGGGGTGTGGGTGAGCGACCGCGGGCTGCGCCATGTGAGCTTCCTGCGCACCCGCACGCTGCCCTGGGACCGGGTGCTGGCCGTGCGGACCGTCCAGCAGCCGGTGCGCTGGCTCGGGCTGCCGCGGACGGTCCAGGGCGAGGCCCTGACCGTCGTCCGGCGGGAGCGGCCCGCCGTGGCTGCGCCGCTGCTGACCACGCACGGGGCGGACTTCCTGGCGCGCCCCGAGGCGTTCGACCGGGCGGCCGACGCGGTCGAGGCGTGGGCGTCGGAGAACCGGCGCGACTGAGGCGCGGCTGACTCGCGGCCGAGGCGCGCGGCTGAGACCGGGCTGCCGCTGCTGCGGATCTACTGGTTCGACGCCGCCCCCGACCGCCGCCCGATGCCCGAGCACCGCCGGCTCCGGGTCCTGC
>NZ_JBHVYK010000161.1:0-6306 GCF_042880855.1 Streptomyces sp. NPDC058291 | reverse complement strand
GGCCGTGTGCCCGCCTGTCCGATGGGCTGCCCGACCGCCCGTGCGTCTGTCTGCCTCCCGGCCGCGGGCGCGCCGACTGGCCGTGTGCCCGCCTGTCCGATGGGCTGCCCGACCGCCCGTGCGTCTGTCTGCCCAGGCGGTCGCCCGGATGCCTGGCTGCACGTCCGCTCGCCGGGAAGGTGACGTACGGCGGGGAGCGCTCCGGCGGTGGCCGCCCTACTCTGAGGACATGGACAGGGAACAACGCGTCTGTTCCGCCTGCGGGCAGCCCGTGCAGTCCGTCGTGCGGCGGCACAAGACGCTGGGCGCATGGGTCCCGCGGTGGGTTCCGGGGCCGTGTCACAACCCGCAGTGCGAGGCGTACGTGGAGCCGGGCGCCCACTCCGATCCCGCCACCGGACCGGGGCAGCCCGGGCACGCCGCACACTTGGCCGAACCTGGGGAGGAGCCCGGCGCCCCCGCCGCCCGGACCTCGTGACGTCGGGGTGCGGACGGCGGCCGTACGGCCGCCAGAGGAGCCGCGGTTCTCGACGACAGCCGTCCTGACGACTGGCTTCTCGGCGACCGTTCTCGGCGACCGCGTTCTCGACGATCGTGTCCTCGGCGGCCGCGGTCCGCCCGGTCCCTGGCCAGGGGTCAGGAACCGGCCCGGGGCAGCCCGCCCGTCTCGGCGTCGCGGCCGGTCAGGCAGTACACGCCGCCGGCCGGGTCGCGCAGCACCGTCCAGTGGGGATGGCGGGCGACGAACGTCGCGCCGAGCCGTTCGTGCCGGGCGCGCACGGCGTCCACGTCCGCACCGCAGGCCAGGTCGAGATGGGCGCAGACCCGGCCGCCGGCGGCACCGGCTTCGTCGTCGAGCCGTTGCAGCAGGATGCGGACCGGGAGTCCGGCCGGCGGCTCGACCACATGGAACTCGGGCCGGGATCCGGGCCGGGCCGACCAGTCGGGCAGCAGCGCACTCCAGAAGGCGACCTCGGCGTCGAAGGCCGACGGCGGGAGGTCGACGCACACCTGGTCGAGACGGTTGCCGGCCACCACCGGCGGCCGCACGGCCTCTCCGTGCCAGGGCACCGCGCAGAACGCCTGCCCGGCCGGGGAGCGCAGCACGGCCCAGCCCTCGTGCGCGGCGGCCTGCTCGGCGCCCAGACGCCGGGCCTCCTCGACGAAGCCGGGCACGTCCTCGACGGCGAAGTCGAGATGCGCGCCGCCGTCGCCGCCCGCGACGCCCTGGACCTTCACGCAGGCGTCCGCGCCCTCGGGCAGCAGGGTGGCGAACTCGCCCCGCTCGCCCCTGGGCCCGGACGCACGGGTGTCCGTGACCGCGGCCCAGAAGGCGAGGGCGTGTTCGAACCGGGCGGCGGGCCGGTCGACGAAGGCGTACGTCCAGCGGACCGGTCGGTTCACGCCCGGGTCACGCCTTCCGCTCCATGAACCGCAGCATGTTCCCGGCCGGATCCCGGAAGGCGCAGTCGCGCACCCCGTACGGCTGGTCCATCGGTTCCTGCAGCACCTCGACGCCGGCCTCCTGCACCCGCGCGTGCAGCGCGTCGCAGTCGGCGGTGGTGAAGATGACCCCGCGCAGCACGCCCTTGGCGAGCAGCCGGGCCATCGCCTCCCGGTCGGCGGGGGAGAAGTCCGGGTCGGCGCCCGGCGGCTCCAGCACGATGCTCACCTCCGGCTGGAGCGGGGACCCGACGGTCACCCACCGCATCCCCTCGAAGGAGACGTCGTTGCGGACTTCCAGACCGAGGACCTCGACGTAGAAGTGCAGGGCCTTGTCGTGGTCGTCGACGGCGACGAAACACTGGTGGAGTTTGAGATCCATGCATCCAGCCTAGGCGCGCCGGCCCGGTCGGGGGCGGGTGAACCTCCTGGCCACGCAGGGGGCGATCACCGCGCTCTCGTCGTGCGAGCGGGCCCGGTACGCGCTCGGGGTCTCGCCGACCAGCTCGGTGAAACGGGAGCTGAACGAGCCGAGCGAGGTGCAGCCGACCGCGATGCAGACCTCCGTCACGCTGAGGTCCCCGCGGCGCAGAAGGACCTTGGCGCGCTCGACGCGGCGTGTCATCAGGTAGCCGTAGGGCGTCTCGCCGTAGGCCTCGCGGAAGCTGCGCTGGAAATGGCCGGGGGACATCAGCGCCGTGCCGGCGAGCGCGGCGACGTCGAGGGGCTCGGCGTACTCGCGGTCCATCCGGTCCCGGGCCTGCCGGAGCCTCACCAGGTCGTCCCGATTCATCACGCCAGGATCGCACGAGCGGCGCCCGCCGGGCGCGGCCGCCGGGACTGCCCCCACGGCGGCCGTTCTCGTCTTCGCGCAAGCCGTTCTCGCCCGGTCCGCCACTCGGGTCGCCTCGGCGGGCATCCTCCGCGCCGGTCCGGGCAGGCGGTGGGCAGCGGCGCGGTGGGGTGGTCGCGACGCGCGGAGTGGTCGCAGGGCTGCTCGCCCCGCGAATCCGGACCCCTTCGACCCGACCCTTTCGACCCGGACCCCTTCGACCCGACCCTTTCGACCCGGACCCCTTCGACCCGACCCCTTCGACCCCGACCCCTTCGACCCCGAGACCTTCGACCCCGAGCCCATCGACCCCGAGCCCATCGACCCCGAGCCCATCGACCCGACCCCTTCGACCCCGAGCCCATCGACGTGAGCCCTTAGACCGTGAGCCCATCGACGTGAGCCCTTAGACCGTGAGCCCTGGGAGGCGGACGCCATGACCACACGGCCCCTGCTGTCCGAAGAGACCGGCCTGCGGGTCGACTACAGCGACCAGGACGACCCGGTGCTCATCCGGCCGGACGGAAGTCCGGTCGACACCTGGCGGGAGAACTACCCGTACGCACAGCGCATGGAGCGCAAGGAGTACGACTGGCACAAGCGGCTCCAGCAGATCGAGCTGCTGAAACTGCAGAGCTGGATCAAGGAGACGGGACGCCGGCTCGTCATCCTCTTCGAGGGCCGGGACGCGGCCGGCAAGGGCGGCACCATCAAACGGTTCACCGAGCACCTCAACCCACGCGGCGCCCGGGTCGTGGCCCTGGAGAAGCCCACCGAGCGGGAACGCGGGCAGTGGTACTTCCAGCGGTACGTCGAGCAGCTCCCGACCGCGGGCGAGATCGTGCTCTTCGACCGGTCCTGGTACAACCGGGCGGGCGTCGAGCGGGTCATGGGCTTCTGCACCGACGACGAGTACCAGCGCTTCGCCCGGCAGGCGCCCATGTTCGAGCGGATGCTCGTCGACGATGGCCTCGACCTGGTGAAGTTCTGGTTCTCGGTGTCCAAGGGCGAGCAGCGCACCCGCTTCACGATCCGGCAGATCGACCCCGTACGGCAGTGGAAGCTCAGCCCCATGGACCTCGCCTCGCTGGACCGCTGGGACGACTACACCGCGGCCAAGGTCGCCATGTTCCGCGAGACGGACACGGCGTACGCGCCCTGGACGGTGGTCAAGAGCAACGACAAGAAGCGGGCCCGGGTCGAGGCCATGCGCAGCGTGCTCGCCCGGTTCGACTACGAGGACAAGGACGAGGAGGTCGTCGGCACCCCCGATCCGCGCATCGTCGGCGCGGCGGCCGGGCTGCTGGAGGTGGGCGAGGGCGAGGGCGACGAGGCGGACGGCCTCTGAGCGTCGCCCGGAACGCCACGACGCAGGGGCCCGGTCGGCTGTCCGACCGGGCCCCTGCGCAGGTGCGACGAGCGTCTCCCGCGACCCGCGATGGTGCACCGACCGCGGGCCATGACGGGGATCCGCGGGTCAGGCCTTCTTGGTCTCCCAGAAGATGTCGCTGATCTCGGCGATGAGCTCCAGGGCCTTCTCGCCGGTCTTCGGGTCCGTCGAGGCCTTGGCGGCCGACAGGGCCTTCAGGGCGTCGTTGACCAGCTGGTGCAGCTGGGGGTACTTCTCGAAGTGCGGGGGCTTGAAGTAGTCGCTCCACAGCACGGAGACGTGGTGCTTCGCGAGCTCGGCACGCTGCTCCTTGATGACGGTGGCGCGCGCCTGGAAGTGCGGGTCGTCGTTGGCGGCCATCTTCTCCTGCACGGCCTTCACCGACTCCGCCTCGATGCGGGCCTGGGCCGGGTCGTACACGCCGCAGGGCAGGTCGCAGTGTGCGCTGACCTTGACCGTGGGGGCAAACAGGCGGGAAAGCATGGAGCGTTCCTTCCTCGTGATCGTCTTCTCAGGTGGGACATTACTCCCTGAGGGACGGCTTTTGACGGGTGCCCCCATGGGCTTAGGACAAAAGTCCGGGGTCAGACTGAGACTGGTGGAGGAACGGACCGGGGAGGTGCCGGGGATGCCGGAGCTGTCGCAGGAGACCGAGCGGGGCAGGGCCACCGCGCCCTTCGGGCTGGCCGAGGTGACCGGTCCGTCGATGGTGCCCACCCTCCGGCACGGGGACCGGCTGCTGGTGCAGTACGGCGCGCGGGTGCGGCCCGGCGACGTCATCGTGCTGCGGCATCCCTTCCAGCAGGACCTGCTCGTCGTCAAGCGGGCCGTGGAGCGCCGGGCGGGCGGCTGGTGGGTCCTCGGGGACAACGCCTTCGCCGGCGGCGACAGCACGGACTACGGCGCCGTGCCCGACGAGCTGGTCCTGGGCCGGGCGCGGCTGCGTTACCGTCCGCTGAAGCCGGATCAGCGCTCGCCGCTGGCGGTGGTGCGCTGGGCGCTGTCGGCGGCCAGGCCGGTGTCGCCCGCGCGGTCCGCCTCCAGGCGCTTGCGGGCGCGGTACGCGGCCACGTTGGCGCGGGTGGCGCAGCGGTCGGAGCAGTAGCGCCGGGAGCGGTTGGTGGAGGTGTCGAGGTAGGCGTTGCGGCAGGGGCTCGCCTCGCACAGGCCCAGCCGGTCGACTCCGTGCTCGGTGAGGTGGAAGGCCAGCCCCATGGCGGCGATGGCCGCGTAGCCCGCCGTCGCGTTGGAGGGGTGGTCGGCCAGGTGCATGTGCCACAGCGGGTGGCCGTCGTCGTCGCGGAAGTCGTGGCCGGAGATCTGCGGGCTCACCGGGAACTCCAGGAGCAGGGAGTTCAGCAGGTCCACCGCGAGGGTCTCGTCGCCGCCGTCGGCCGCCTCGAACACGGCGCGCAGCCGGCCGCGGACCGAGCGGAAGCGGGTGACGTCGGCGTCGGTGGCGCGACGGGCGGCCGACTGGTTGCCGCCGAAGAGGCCCCGGACGGCTTCGACGGACGTCAGGGAGTCCTTGCCCCGGGTCGGCTCCTCGCTGTTGACGAGCCGCACGGCGTAGTCCGAGTAATAGGCCAGTTCCACTTGTAGTCCTTACGGAGGCGCTCTATGGTCGGGATGCGGGCGGGGTAACGGCCGTTCGTGCTTCCAGGGTATTACGTGACCTACGGGGAGGATGGCGATGACGGACGCGCGGACCACCAGGGCCGAAGCCGGGGCGGAAGCCGGGACGGAAGCCGGGACGGAAGCCGGGACGAAAGCCGGCACGAAAGCCGGGGCCGAAGCCGGCGCCCGAGCCGCGGACGGGGCCGGCGCCCCGGTCGGCGCCGACTGGGCCGCGTGGCAGCGGAGCTGGGACCGCCAGCAGGAGTGGTACATGCCCGACCGCGAGGAACGCTTCCGGGTCATGATCGACATGGTCGAGGCGCTGGTCGGGCCGGCCCCGCGGGTCCTCGACCTCGCCTGCGGCACCGGCACGATCACCGCCCGGCTGCTGGCCCGTCTGCCCGGCGCCACCAGCACCGGCGTGGACCTCGACCCGGCGCTTCTCGCCATCGCCGAGGGCACCTTCGCAGGCGACGACCGGGTCCGCCTCGTGACCGCCGACCTCAAGGACCCGGACTGGCCGACCCGGCTGCCCCACGACTCCTACGACGCCGTCCTGACCGCCACGGCCCTGCACTGGCTGCACAGCGAACCCCTCGCGGCCCTCTACGGGCAGGTCGCGGAACTCGTCCGCGACGGCGGTGTCTTCATGAACGCGGATCACATGATCGACGAGTCGACGCCCCGGATCAACGCGGCGGAGCGCGCGCAGCGCCGTGCGCGGATGGATCGGGCCAAGCGCGGCGGCGCCCTCGACTGGGCCGAGTGGTGGCGGCTCGCCGCCGCGGACCCCGTCCTCGCCGAGCCGACCGCCCGGCGCTTCGAGATCTACGGCGAGCACGCAGACGGCGACACGCCCTCCCCGGCGTGGCACGTGCGCGAGCTGCGCGCCCGCGGTTTCGGCGAGGCCCGCACGGTGTGGTGCTCGCCGTCGGACGCGATGGTGCTGGCGCTGAAGTAACGGCCGAGGGCCGGTCGGCCCGGTGCGGTGTGCGAGGAGGGGCGGTACGGAGATCTCCGTACC
>NZ_JBHVYK010000160.1:0-6336 GCF_042880855.1 Streptomyces sp. NPDC058291 | reverse complement strand
CACACAGCGCGTGTGCGGCCGGCCTCCGTCGTGACCCGCGCCGGTGTCAGCGGCCCCCGGCCGACGCCGGCCGCCCCGACCCGACCCGGCCCGACGTCCGCCGGTCTCGGCCGACACCTGAGCCGACCCCAAGCCGGTCTCCTCCGACCTCGGCCGGTCTCCTCCTCCGGCCTCAGCCCGTCCCGTCCGCTCTCAGCCGGTCTTCCTGATCAACGCCAGATACATGGCGTCCGTCCCGTGCAGATGCGGCCAGAGCTGGACGTCGGGTCCGTCCCCCAGCGCCGGCACGTCCGGCAGCAGCGGCCGCGCGTCGATCAGCTCGGCCCCCGCGTGCTGCTTGAGGACGTCGGAGACGACGGCCCGGGTCTCGGCGAGGTGCGGCGAGCAGGTGGCGTAGCCGACGACGCCCCCGACCCGGACGGACTCGAGAGCCGTCCGCAGCAGCCCGCGCTGCAGCGGCCCGAACCCGTCGAGGTCCTCCGGCCGGCGACGCCAGCGCGCCTCGGGCCGTCGACGCAGGGCGCCGAGCCCGGTGCACGGCACGTCCACCAGCACCCGGTCGAAGGAGCCCGGCCGCCACGGCGGCCGCGTCCCGTCGGCGGCGATGACCTGGTACGGCCCGGGGTTGCCGGCCAGGGCCTTGGCGACGAGGCCGGCCCGGTGCGGCTGCTTCTCCGAGGCCAGCAGGAAGGCTCCGCGCTCGGCGGCGAGGGCGGCGAGCAGCGCGGCCTTGCCACCGGGTCCGGCACAGCCGTCCAGCCACTTCGCGTCGGACCCGTCGAGCGGTGCGTTGGCCAGCGCGAGCGCCACGAGCTGGCTGCCCTCGTCCTGCACGCCCGCGCGCCCGTCCCGCACGGCGTCGATGGCGCCGGGCTCGCCGCCCTCCGTGAGCCGGACGGCATACGGCGACCAGCGGCCGGCGACCGCGGCCTCCTCCCGGAGCAGCTCCTCGGTCGTGGCCCGCCCGGGCCGGGCGACGAGCGTCACCTCGGGCCGCTCGTTGTCGGCCTCCAGCAGGTCCTCGATGCCGGCCCGACCGCCGCCGAGGGAGTCCCAGAGCGCGGAGACGACCCAGCGCGGGTGCGAGTGCACGACGGCGAGGTGGTCCTCGGGGTCGTCGTCGTAGGGCGGGGCGACCTTCTCGATCCACTCGTCCAGATCGTGCGCCGCGACCTTGCGCAGCACCGCGTTGACGAACTTGGCGCGTCCGTCGCCGAGCACCACCCGGGCCAGGTCGACCGAGGCGGACACGGCGGCGTGGGTCGGGATGCGGGTCCCCAGCAACTGGTGCGCGCCCAGGCTCAGCACGTCGAGAACCGGCGGATCGACCTCGCGCAACGGCCGGTCGACGCAGGCGGAGATGACGGCGTCGTACGTGCCCTGGCGACGCAGTGTTCCGTAGACCAGCTCGGTGGCGAGGGCCGCGTCCCGCGCGTCGAACTTGTCCGGACCCTCCTTCTCGCGCGCCTTGCGCAGCAGCGGCGGCAACACGAGGTTGGCATAGGCGTCCCGCTCGTCCACGGCCCGCAGCGCCTCGAAGGCGAGGAGGCGGACGGGGTCCTTCTGGGGCCGGCGGTAGGGCTTGCCCGACTTACGGGGACGCTGGGGCTGTTCGCTCACGAAAAGGTGCTCCGGATTGCAGGAGGGAAGACGCGTCAAGCGTACGTCGGCGGGCACACCGGACCGGCCCGAGGGGCGGGCGGGCCGGCGGACCCGCACCTCGCTCGGTCTGCCCCGACCGCCTCCGGGACCCGTGCAGGACCGTTACGCCCTCAAGGCGCGGCCCCCGCGACCAGACCCCGACGATCTCGCCGTCGGCCGCCGCGGCCAGACCCCGACGATCTCGCCGTCGGCCCCCACGATCAGACCCCGACGATCTCGCCGTCCCCGATGCGGACGCCTCGCGCCCAGTCGGCGGCCCGCATCGGCTTCTTGCCCTGAGCCTGCACCCACACCAGCTCGACCGCGTACGAGCCCGTGCCGACGTGCACGCTGTTCTTGCCCACGGCCAGCGCGCCCGGCGCGAGATCGGTCCGCTCGGGGACGGGGTGGACCTGGACGAGCTTGAGCCGCTCGCCGCGGAAGACGGTCCACGCCCCCGGGGCGGGCGTGCAGCCGCGGACGACGCGGTCGACGCGCAGGGCCGGTGCGGCCCAGTCGATCCGGGCGTCCTCGACGGTGATCTTCGGCGCGAGGGTGACCCCGTCGCTCGGCTGCGGCACGGCCTTCAGGGCGCCGTCCTCGATCCCGTCCATCGTCGCCGCCAGCAACCCGCTGCCGGCGAAGGCGAGCCGGGTGAGCAGGTCGCCGCTGGTGTCCGTGGGCCGGATCTCCTCGGTGACCGTCCCGTACACCGGCCCCGAGTCGAGCCCCTCCTCGATGAGGAAGGTGGAGGCGCCGGTGATCTCGTCGCCCGCCATGACGGCGTGCTGCACGGGAGCCGCCCCGCGCCAGGCCGGCAGCAGCGAGAAGTGCAGGTTGACCCAGCCGTGGGCCGGGATGTCGAGCGCCGCCCTCGGCAGCAGCGCTCCGTAGGCGACGACCGGACAGCAGTCCGGCGCGATCTCCCCGAGCCGCTCCAGGAACTCCGGGTCCCGGGGCTTGGCGGGCCTCAGCACCTCGATCCCGGCCTCCTCGGCGCGCTGGGCGACGGGCGAGGCGACCAGCCTGCGCCCCCGGCCGGCGGGCGCGTCGGGGCGCGTGACGACGGCGGCCACCTCGTGCCGCCCGGAGGCGATCAGAGCGTCCAGGGCGGGAACGGCGACCTCGGGGGTGCCGGCGAAGACGAGCTTCATGAGTGGGCGGTGCCTCTCGGAGGGGCGGACGGCGGGCAGCACACAAGTTTATGACGACCGCCGGAGCCGCCCCGGCGGCCTTCTCCCCCGCCCGACGGGACGGGTCGCCGCCAGCGAGGAGCCCAGGGAGGAGAAGCCGCGCGCACCTTGTCCCAGGGGCGTACGCATATGCCCATACGCCCCCACGCCGTGACCAGCGGAGCGGATCCGCGTTGTCAAGAAAGAGTTGACCACACCTTGTTGACCACACCTTCTTCAACGCCGGTTCGAGAGGCTTGTTCATGGCCGACCATGCAACCCACGACGCCCAGGCCCGGGCCAGCCTGCACTTGCTGGTGCGGGACATCGAGCGGGTCCGCCGGCAGGTGGACGCGCTGCGCACCCTCACCGCCCAGCTGGGCAACGTCTACCGCCCGCGCCGTTCCGGTCCTTCCACGGGCTTCGTCGTCTACGGACGCGCGCCCGCCCCCACCGTCCGCCTCGCCCAGGAACTGCGCGACAGCGTCGAGACGCTGGTCACCGCGGCGGTGGACTTCGACCGTTCACTCGGCTTCTCGTGGGACGCGGTGGGCTCCGCGCTCGGGGTCACCAAGCAGGCGGTCCACCGCCGCTACGGCGCCCGCCGCGCGACCGCCCAGGCCGCCACGGTCACGGGTACGGGCGCCGCGACGGCCACGGCCGAGGCCGAGCGCCCGCCGGAGCCCGCGGTCGCCCGCACCCTCAGCGTGAACACGGCCATCCCGACGGTCCCCACGGTCCCGGCCGCCCGCTCGATGCCGACGCAGCCGACGGCCGGCAGCCCGGCCCTGCGCGACGAGGCAAGGCCGACCGCCTTCCCGAGCCCCCGCAACGGCTGAAGCCCCGCCCGAACACCCCACCCCCTCTGCCCTCTCGGCCACACCCGAGAGGGCAGCCGCACACCCCCGGCTCCGTCTCCCGCCCCCGGGTCCATCTTCCGCCGCCTGTCTCCTGCCTCCTGCCTCCTGCCTCCTCGGCTCCCGTCTCCCGCCGCCTGCCCCCCTGCCCTGCACCGCCTCAGACGGCCGGCTGCAAACGCCAGCCGAGACGGCGGCGGACGGCGACAGGAGGCCGCTAGGCCGCAGGCCGCAGGCCGCCAGGCCGCCAGGCCGCAGGCCGCCAGGCCGCCAGGCCGCAGGCCGCCAGGCCGCCAGGCCGCCAGGCCGCAGGCCGCCAGGCCCTATCCGATGTCCGGCGGATCGATCCGCACCCGCACCGCTTCCTCGCCGCCTCGGGCCATCCGGGCCGCCTGTGCCGCTTTCAGTGCGGCGGCCAGCGCGGCGCCGCGGCCCGGTGGCACGCGGATCAGCGTCCGCTCCCACTGCTCCCCCGGCGGCGGCGCCCCCGGTCGTCGGGGCCGGCCGGCGGGGACCGACGGGATCGGGACCGGCC
Organism: Streptomyces sp. NPDC058291; assembly: GCF_042880855.1. Taxonomy (NCBI): domain Bacteria; kingdom Bacillati; phylum Actinomycetota; class Actinomycetes; order Kitasatosporales; family Streptomycetaceae; genus Streptomyces; species Streptomyces sp. NPDC058291. The sequence goes on along the minus strand of NZ_JBHVYK010000160.1, from coordinate 2,131 downwards.
CGAGCAGCTCCGCCTCCCGAGGGAGTTCGACCGCCCCCAGGAAGGCGGCCAGCGCCTGCGCGGTCCCGGAGACCGACGCCATCCGCGACACCGGCGGAAAGCCGAGCTCGGCCCGCTCGGCGAGCTCGCGCACGGCGTGCCCCACCGGATCCCAACGCACCAGCGCCTGCACGGGCCGCAGGGTCGGCTCGGCGACGACGACCACCGTGCCCCCGGCCTCCTGCGGGCGCACGAGCGCGGCGGCGGCGATCCAGCGACGCAGGGCGTCCTCCCCGGCCCGCAGGTCGGGACGTCCGAGCATGGCCCAGCCGTCCAGCAGCAACGCGGCCGCGTACCCGCCCCCGGCCACCGGCTCGGCACCGGGCGTGGACACGACGAGCGCGGGCGTCGCCGGAACGGTGTCCAGCACCTGTTCGCGCCCCGACGTGCGCACCGGCACGGCCGGAAACGCCCGCCCCAGCTCCTCGGCGGTCCGGCGCGCCCCCACGATCTGGGCCCGCAACCGGAACGAGCCGCACTCGGGGCAGTGCCAGGCACTCTCTTCCTTCCCGCACCATCCGCACCACAGCACACCGCCCGCGTCCCCGTCCCGCGCCTCCAGCGGTCCGGAGCAGTGCCGGCACCTGGCCGCCGCCCTGCACTGCGCGCACGCCATCCTGGGCACGTATCCCCGCCGGGGCACCTGCACGAGGACAGGCCCGTGCCGCAGCCCCTCGCGGACCGCCTGCCAGGCGAGGGTGGGCAGCCGGGCGGCCCGGGCGGCCTCGTCCCGCGCCAGGTCCTGGTCCCCCACGGTCCGCACCAGCGGAGCGGCCCGCCGCACGAGCTCCCGACCCGCGACCAGCGGTCGCGCCCATCCGCTCTCCACGAGCTGGGCGCCCTCCACGGTGCAGCTCCAACCCCCCAGCAGGAAACCGCACTTGTCCTGGGCGGCCCGCAGCAGCAGCACCTCCCGCGCATGAGGCTGCGGGGCGTGCAGCTCACTGTGGCTGTCGTCCCCGTCGTCCCAGAGCGCGACCAGCCCGAGGTCCTGAACCGGCGCGAACATCGCGGCACGCGTTCCGACGACCGCGCGCACGGACCCGCGTCGCACCGCCAGCCACTCCCGGTACCGCTTCTCGGGCCCGGCGTCCGCCGTGAGCAGCGCGTGCCGCCCCTCCCCGAGCAGGGCCGTCAGCGCCGCGTCGACCCGCGCGGCGACCCGTCCGTCCGGCACGACGACCAGCGCCCCGCGCCCCGAAGCGAGCGTGGCGGCCACGGCCCGGGCCACTTCGTCGCTCCACTCGGGCCCGGGCAGCGCGTTCCACACGGCCCGCGGCGCGCCCCCGGACGCCAGCGACTCCAGGAACGCGCCGCCCCGCTCGTACCGGGCCCACGTGCCGGCCTGCGGCGCTTCCGGCGGCGGCAGCGGCGCCGGGGAGGGTCGCTGCTCGGCCCGCGCGTTGCGGGGCGGCACGGCGAGCTGCAGCACGTCGGCCAGGCTCCCCGCGTACCGGTCGGCGACGGCCCGCGCCAGACCCAGCAGCTCCGGACCCAGGACCGGCTCGGGCGAGACCACCTGGGCGAGCGCCGCGAGCGGTCCCGAGTAGTCCGAGGCCGCGAGCCGCTCGACGAGGAACCCGTCGATGAGCCCGCCCCCTTCGCGCCGCCCGTCGCGCACGCGCCCCCGCCCGGCCCCGAACCGCACCCGGACCCGGACGCCGGGCTGCGCGTCGGCGTCCAGCTCGGCCGGGACGGCGTAGTCGAAGTAGCGGTCCAGGTGCAGCACGCCCTTGTCGACGAGCACCCGCGCGACCGGCAGTTCCTCGGCCAGCGCGGCTCCCCGCCAGGTCCGGGGCTTGGCCCGGGGCGTCTTCGCCTGCCGCACGCTCTCCCGGATGAGCGCGAGCTGCTCCGGCGGCGCGCCCTGCGCGGCCGCCCCACCGCCCCCCTGCCCGTTCTCGCTGCTCACGCCTGCATTCTTACCAAACACCGCTGACAACGGTCGTGTGCGCGCCCCGCACGGGCTCTGCATCCCTTCGGGCTGCCCGCGCACCGCCGTGGGCGCGGGAGTGACGGGTGCGGACCGGCCCAGGCACAGCCCCGCACGACGACGTCGGCTCCCGAGGCCCTCACCCGGTCGGCGGAGGCG
>NZ_JBHVYK010000159.1:0-6461 GCF_042880855.1 Streptomyces sp. NPDC058291 | reverse complement strand
GGGCCCGGCTCCGCGTCCGCGCCGACGCCGACGCGGGCCTGCGGCGGGGCGCGATCGTGGTGGGCGTGTGCGCGGCGGCCCTGGTCGGTTTCGCCGGCGCGCTCCTGCTGCCGGGCCGGGGCGGCGAGGCGGCCGCGCAGACGCCGCCGCCGTCGGCCGCGGCGCCTCCGCCGGCCGTCCCGTCCCCCGCCGCGAGCGCGTCCCCCGACCCCGACGGGGCCGGCACGCTGCGCGAGGGGGACAGCGGTCCGCGGGTGAGCGACCTCCAGCGGCGGCTGCTGCGCATCCCGAACGTGTACGACCACGGGCCCACCGACGGCCGTTACGACGCCGAACTCACCGAGGCCGTCGCGCGTTTCCAGCTCTGGTACGGCATCCGCGGCGACGAGAGCGGCGTGTACGGCGACGACACCCGGCGCGACCTGGAGTCGCGCACCGCCTCCCGCGCCGGATGACGCGTGACCGCCGGAGCACCGGACCGGCGAGTGCACCAGCGTCTCGATGGCCGGCCGTTCTCCGTCGGCGTGCCCTACCGCGCGTCGTCGAGCGGCACCTGGATGTCGCACACGCAGACGTCGTCGCGGCCCTCGGGGTCCAGGAGCGCGCCGAGCAGCTGCTTCAGCGGGGCCGGGGACGCGGCGCCGCCCGGCCCGGCGGCCCCGGACAGCCGTTCCAGGCCCCGGTCGATGCTCTCCGCGGGCCGTTCGACCAGGCCGTCGGTGTAGAGCAGCAGACGGTCGCCGGGCTTCAGGTCGACCTCGGCCTCGTCGTAGCGGGGGGCGTCGGTCGCGCCGAGCAGCATCCCGAAGGGCCGTTCGAGATAGCGCGCCTCGCCGTCGCGTACCAGCAACGGTGGCGGGTGCCCGGCCTGCGCCCACACCAGCCGGCGCTCGCGCGGGCTGTAGCGGGCCATGATCATGGTCGCGGAGCCGTGCGGGTCGCGGGAGTGCAGCAGCAGGGCGTTGAGCCGGGACAGCGCGCCGGTCAGCGAGGACCCGGTGATGATCATGCCCTTGGCGGTGAAGCGCAGCAGGGCCATCGCGGCGACGGCGCCCATGCCGTGCCCGGCCACGTCGCCCACCACGAACAGGGCGTCGCCGTCGGGCAGTTCGATGGCGCTGAACCAGTCGCCGCCGACGTTGAGGCCCGCCTGGGCCGGCAGATAGGCGATGTCCACGCGCAGTCCGGCCAGTTCGACGGGCTGCCTGGGCAGGGGCAGCAGCGCGTCCTGCAGCCGGGCGGCCACGGTGCGTTCGGCCTGGAGCACCCCGTGCTGGGTGAGCATCGCGCGCTCGCTGGCGACCAGCGCGAGCTCGGCGTTGCGCTGCGCGGTGAGGTCCTGCACGAAGCCGTGCACCTCGACGGGCTCGCCGTGCGCGTCCGGCACCGCCTCGGCGACCATCCGCAGATGCCGGACGCCGTCCCGGGTCACGACGCGGAACGGCACGTCACAGGGCCGGCCATGGCGTACCAGCTCGCCGACGGCGCGGGCGAGCACCGGCACGTCCTCGGACAGGCCGAGGCGGGGGAGCCCGTGCAGCGGGACGACGCCCAGCGCGGGGTCGCGCTCGAAGATGGCGAAGACCTGGGAGGACCAGGTGGCTTCACCGGTGACCAGGTTCCAGGTCGCCCAGCCGAGGTTGCCCAGCCGCTGCACGTCGGCCAGGCGCTGTTCCTGGCGGTCGGAGGGGTCGTGCCGCAGCCAGCTGACGACCAGGCCGTCGCCCAGCCGCACCGCCCGGGCCCTGTAGGTGGACAGCTCGCTGGAGCCGGCCACCAGCTGCTGCCGGGCGAACGGCTCGCTCTCGTAGGGCTCCTCGTCGTTCAGCGCCCGCAGGCAGCCCTGCCACAACGGCTCCTCGGCGACCTCCGGCCAGCACTCCAGGAAGCGCAGGCCGACCAGGTCGCGCCCGCTGCGCCCCACGGCGTCGAAGGCCCCGCCGGTCGCGGCGTCGACGCGGAAGTCCTCCACCTGCCCGCCGTCGGGGGCGATCGGCGCGAGCAGCACCGCGGCGACCGGGAGCCGGTCGAACACCGTCTGCACGGCGTCGGCGACGGGGCCGAGGGCCGGAGCTGTGCGGGACTGGAAGGCGCGCAGCGGACCCGCGCACAGCTGGGCCACCGCCAGCAGGTGTTCGCGGACCCGGGCGGTGAAGGGGCCCTCGGACCGGCACAGGATCCCGAGCGCGACGTCGGCGGACTCCCCGGTCGTCACCGGCAGCCAGGCGCGCGACGGCCAGCGCTGCGGCTGACCCCCGATCAGCAGGTACTGCTCGGCGTCCTTGCGCGGGTCCTCCAGCCAGCGCGGCTCGTCGGCGCGCAGGGCGTCGAGCGCGGCGATCCCGCTCACCGGGGGCACCCGGCTCCACTGGTCGGCCAGGGAGGCGTCGACTCCGGCGTGCGCGAGGAGTTCGAGTCCACCGCCGGGGGTGCGCGCGTAGAGCATCACGGCGCCGGCGCCCACGTCCGAGGCGAGGTGGTTGAGCAGGCGGTGGGCGAGGTCCTGTGGTGTGCCGACCCGGACCAGGGCACGGCTCAGGCGGTCCAGGGCGGTGGCGTCGACCTCGTCGGCGAAGGGCGTCGGCGCGGCGCCCGGCGCGGTGGTGCGGGCCGGGGCTGGCGCCTGCTCGGCCTGCGGCGTCGAGACGAGGGACCCGAGGGTGATCCAGCACTCCTCCAGCAGCGTGCGGCGGCCTGCCTTCGCCCGCCGCTGCAGCTCCTCCTGGGCGGCGTCCGGGGAGCAGCCGCGCTGCGCCATCAGCGCGCCCTTGGCGCGCTCCAGCACGGCCGAGGTGGCCGCCAGTTCCTGTAGCCGGTCCATCTCCGCACGCTGGCGTGCCACCACCCGGGTCAGCGCCGCCAGGTCGGGCACCCCGCCGGACTCCGCGGGCAGGGCGGGTTCGCTCGTCACGTCTTTGAGCATGGCACACGGACGTGGATTCGATCGAGGTCTTGCGGCATCGCCCCCGCCAGGAGCGACGGGCCCGCGGCGGCGGGACGGACCGCCCTGGTCAGCGGCCGTTCTGCTCCACCAGGGCCTGGGTGACGGCGCGGACGCTGCGGGCGATGTGCTGCAGCTGCATCACCTCGGCGGCGTACATCTTGATGGTGTGTTCGATCACCGATTCCGGCATGCCCAGCCGGGGCAGGTCGGCGCGCGCGGTCTGCAGAGCGGTGCGGGCCACCCGGACCTCGTTCTGGACCTGGATCTGCGCGTGGCGGGCGAGCAGCACCGGGTGGCGCAGCAGCGCGGGGTAGCTCGCGTAGCGCGCGGGCACCAGCTCGCGAAGCCACTTGGCGGCCGAGCGCTCCCAGTCGTAGCTACCGGGGGTCTTCACCTGGCACGGCCAGTCCGAGCCGATGCGCGTCGTCGTCAGGGTCATGATCATCGCTTCCGGGTGTGTGGCGTCGTGACGGTGGTCCGACGGTCTGGGGGCGGCCCCGGTCCAGGGGAAGACCGGGGCCGCCACGGGCGCTCGCGCAAGCGATGCCCCGAACACCCTGGGCGCCGACGCGGGTAGGGGACGGCGGCTTTCGGGTGCCCGTACAGGAGCCCTCGGCGGGCGGGTGCGGCCGTGAGCAGTATTTATATATGCCGTCTCCTTTGCAAGACGTATGAAAACATTCATGCGCGAAATGCCCGCAGTGATCCCTTTGTGCTGTTCGCCGGAGGGGGGTGAAGAGGGGGACTGAAGGGGGCGGAGGGGGAGCGTGGGGCGGGCGGCGGTCCGGGCGGCGGGTCATTCCCTCAGGAAGAACTGGTGCTGCTCGGCGATCTGCTCGTACTCCTCCAGTCGCGCCTGGGTGCGCTCGGGCCCCGCGTCCGTCATGGCCTGGAGCAGCGCCGCGGCCATCACGCCGGGCGCGGCGTAGGAGTCGAAGACCAGCCGCGACCCGGTTCCGGAGGAGAAGACGGCGTCGGCCTCGTCCGCCCACGGGCCCAGCGCCAGGTCGGTGATCAGCGCGACCTTGAGACCGGCGCTGCGCGCCACCCGCACCGCGGTCAGCGTCTCCTGCGCGTGCCGGGGCATCGAGAACGCCAGCACCCAGGTGCCGCCCGCCTCCCGGGACTGCAACAGCGCGTCGTAGGCCACGCTGCCGCCCCGGGTCACCAGCCGTACGTCCGGGTGGACCCGGCGGGCGGCGTAGGCGAAGTACTCGGCGAGCGAGGCCGAGATGCGCAGCCCGAGAACGGTCAGCGGCGTCGACTGCGACAACTGGCGGCCCACGTCGATGACCTGGTCCGGGTCGGCGAAGTCGCGCCGCAGGTTCTCCAGGTTGTCGATCTCGGCGTCGACCGCCGCCTGGAGCTCGTTGCTGCGGTTCGCCTCGTCCGCCGCCGGACCGCCGGCCAGGGCGCCCAGCGCGATCGACTGGAGCCTCTCCCGCAGCGCGGGATACCCGCTGAAGCCCACCGCCGCGGCGAACCGGGTGACCGAGGGCTGGCTGACGCCGACCCGTTCCGCGAGGTCGGTGATCGACAGGAACGCCGCCTCGGTGATGTTCTCGATCAGATACTGGGCGATCCGCCGTTGTCCCGGAGACAGCCGGGGGCCGTCGAACAGGGTCCTGAGCCGGGAGGTCGGGGACACCTCCGTCTCCGGTCCGGTTCTGCCCGAGGTGATCGCTGACGCCTGTGCGCGTGCCTGCTGCGGCGATGGCACCGGTGCGCCTCCTTTGTCGTCCACGAAGCTCAACATAGCCCAGCCGCCCGGCCCGGCACGGAGGTCGCAGCAGCCCCCTCGCACCCCCGCTGATCGTGGTTTACCGCCGGTACAGCGTGATCGAGTGCCCGACCTCGTCGACCGGCCGGCTGGAGCGCAGGAGCTCCGCCAGCCGCCCCTGCGCCTTGGCGGCCGCGGAGTCCGACACCACCAGCAGCCCGTGCACCTCGCGCGCGGGCGCCCGGCGCGGATCGGAGGCCTCGATGCCGTAGGAGGAGGGCACCCCGCTGCCCTTGTAGACGAGCCACACCCGCTCGTCCGGGTACCGCTCGCGCAGCCGGTCCGCCAGCCGTCCCAGGTCCTGGCCCCAGTCCACGTTGGAGTCGTGCAGCAGCAGGTGCGTCTTCGCCGGTCCGCCGAACGCCTCGTTGGAGTACGGCAGGTAGTAGGGGAACGTCCGCAGCGAGCTCACGGCGACGAACGCGACCAGCGCGGCCGCCGTGACCGGCGCCCACCGCCGTCGCGCCGCGAGGAGACAGCCCGCGGCCACCGCGAGGAACATCGGCAGGAAGACGGCGTACCGGGTGCCCAGGTCCCGCGCGCCGGTCATGGCCGACGCCAGCAGCACGGCCGCCGGGACCAGCACGTAGGGCGCCGCGGGCCGCAGCCGGCGCACCGCGACCAGCGCGATCGCCCCGGCCGCCCACAGGGCGAGCATGCCGAGCGGGGTCTTCACCGTCAGCGCGACCGGCAGGTAGTACCACCGGGCCCCGGCGTACCGGTGTCCGAGAAGGAAGCCGTCCCAGGCCTGGTTCTCCAGGCCGAACTGGATCCGCATGCCGTCCCGGTACGCCTGCGGGAGGGGCATCGCCCGCACGAGGAGCCCCCGCAGGCCGTGCACCACGGGCACATGGGTCGCCTGCGGGTCCCAACGCAGCCGCGGGTCCACCGCGAGATACGCCGCCCAGACGACGGCCGCCGCGGTCCCCGCCACCGCTACCGCCCCCAGCAGGGCCCGGCGCACGGTCCGCGGGCGGCGGGACCACACCGACAGCGCCGCCAGAGCCATCAGCACCGGCACCGCGGGCAGCGCGCTCATCTTCGTGGCGAGCGCCGCGCCCAGCGCGGCCCCGGCCGACGGCAGGTACAGACCCGGTCGGCCCGACCTGGCCCGCCACAGCAGCCACACCGACGTCAGCAGGAAGCCGGCGGCCGGCACGTCCAGGGTGGCCAGCGAGCCATGGGCGACGAGGTCGGGCGAGAGGGTGTACAGGGCGAGCGCCGTCAACGCCGCGGCCGGCACGGCCAGGTCGCGGGCGAAGACGAACACCACCAGGCCGAGGAGCAGCGTCAGCGCGATCACCGGCAGCCTGGCCCACAGCATCAGCCGCCAGGGATCGTTGCCGGACTCGTAGAGCAGGTGCCGGCCCGCGTCCTCCTGGGTCCCCGGGAACGGGGCGCCGACGTGCGGATCGGCGAAGGCGACGCCGACGGCGATCAGCAGCTTGCCGAGCGGCGGATGCTCCGGGTTGTGGCGCACCCGGTGCTCGTGCAGGTACTCGGCCGCCGTGGCGACGTACACCGGTTCGTCGATGGTGGGCGTCTGCTCCACCGCGGCGGTGACCATCGCGAAGGCCATCTGGGCGAGCAGGACGACCGCCAGGAGCGGGACGAGCAGCCGTCGGCGGCCCGCCGGAGCGAGCCGCCGCGCCCCCGCGCCGGTGGTGTGCTCCAGGACCCAATGCAGTGCGCGCGCCATCGTCCGCCCCGCGGTCGCACCGCCGGACGGCGGCGGGA
>NZ_JBHVYK010000158.1:0-6500 GCF_042880855.1 Streptomyces sp. NPDC058291 | reverse complement strand
TTATAAAACCACATCTCCACCCCCTTCCCCCCCCGCGTCCCCGGCCGGCGGGCCCCCCCCCCCCCCGTGGCGCGGGGCCCCCCGCCCCGGGTCCCCGGCGACCGGTGACGGTCGGCGGGATCAGCCGGCCGGCTCGCGCTCCCAGAGGTAGAAGCGCTGTGCCATGGCGTCCTTGGGAGAACGCCAGGTCTCCGGGTCGTACGCGCTGACGTACGCCGACAGCCGCTCGCTGACGTCCCGGAACTCGGGATGCCCGGTGATCTTCGCGATGGCGGGACCGGGATCGCGCTCCGCCTCGATCATGTGCATGTACACGTCGCCGAACTGGAAGAGGCTGCGCCGGACGACGCCGACGAGGTGGGGCAGCTCTCCCCGGTCGGACTCCTCGAACACCTTGGCGATGTCCGGGGCGGATCCGGGGGCCATCCGGGCGACGATCAGGGCCTGGTGCATGGGGACCTTTCTCCGTCCGCGCTCAGTCGCTCAGTCCGGGGGTGGCGCCGCGTTCGGCGGCGGCCTTCTCGATGCGATCCCGGATCAGGCCCATCTGGACCTTGGAGTTCCGGTTGATGTTGTCGGTCATCCAGTCGTCGTCGACCGGCGCCTCCGGCTTCATCGCGAAGTCCTGCGTCCACACCATCCGCGTGCCGGCCGGCACCTCCTCGTACCGCCAGTGGATGTTCATGTGGTCGAAGGGGCCGGTCTCGACCCGGCGGGCCGTGACGGTGCGCGCGTCGCGGTCCGGCTCGCGCTCCGAGACCCAGCTCCACACGGTCCCGTTCTCGTCCGGGTGCATCGTCAGCCGGAAGGTGGTCTTGCGCCCCTCCCGGGAGAGAATCTCGACGGACGCGTACTCGGTGAACAGCCGCGGCCAGTTCTCCAGGTCGTTGGTGATCTCCCAGACGAGGTCCAGGGGCGCCGCGATGGTGATCTCGTTCTGTGTGTGTCCGGTCATCTCAGGCTCCTGTCATGAGGGCGCTGTTGACGAGGTCGAGGAACTCGCGGGGCGTCTTGGAGCGTTCGGCGTCGGGCGGCATCGGCGTGCCGTACCGGTTCTCCAGCTCGCCCACGATGCCCAGCAGCCCGAGCGAGTCGACGCCCAGGACGTCGAAGCCGGTGTCCGGCTCCCGGAGCCGGTCCGGGGCGACGGTGACGCCGGCGGACTTCTTCATGAGTTCGGCCAGCTCTTCCACGGTGATGCGATCAGTCATCGGTTCCTCTTCTCTACTGCTGAGCGGCGCCTCGCTACGAGGCGTCGGCGACGCCGTGCCGCAGCACCAGCGCCGAGTTCGACCCCATGAGTCCCCGGCTCAGGACCAGTGCCGTGCGCACCTCGGCGGTGCGGGCGCGGCCGGTCACGAGGTCGAGGTCATGGCAGACGTCGAAGACATTGGGGGTCGGCGGGATCAGACCGTGCTCCATCGTGAGCACCGCGGCGGCGGCGTCCATCAGCGGCGCCGCGCAGTAGCCCCGGCCGATGCCGGTCTTCGGCGCCGTGACGGGCACCCGGGCGCCGTGCGGGCCGAGGGCGTCGACGATGGCCAGCGCCTCGGCGCGGTCCGCCTCCGGCACGCCGAGGGCGTCGGCGAAGACCACGTCGATCTCCTCGGGGGCGCAGTCGGCCTCCCGCAGGGCTCCTCGGACGGCCTGGGCGAGGCCCTCCCTGGAATCCGCCCAGCGGGACGCGCCGGTGAAGGTCGCCGCGTGTCCGGCGAGGACGGCCCGCACCCGCGCGCCGCGCGCCCGGGCCGACTGCGCCGCCTCCACCACGAGCATGGCGCCGCCCTCGGCCGGCACGAACCCGCAGGCCGCCGACGTGAACGGGCGGTAGGCACGGGCCGGGTCGTCGACCGTGCTGAGCTCCTCGTAGCCGAGTTGGCAGACGACCGAGTACGGCGCGATCGGCGCCTCGGTCGCCCCGGCCACGATCACGTCGGTGCCCCGGCGCACGGCCCGCGCCGCGTGGGCGAGGGCGTCCAGGCCGCCCGCCTCGTCGGCGGCGACGACCGAGCAGGGTCCCTTGAAGCCGCGGCGGATGGAGATCTGGCCGGTGCTGGCGGCGTAGAACCAGGCGATGGACTGGTACGGGCCGACGTAGCGGCTGCCCTTGCTCCACAGCTGCTGCAGCTCGCGCTGGCCGAACTCGCCGCCGCCGGAGCCGGCCGCGGTGACCACGCCGACCGAGAACGGCGCGGCGTCGGTCTCGGTGCGGCCGAGGCCCGCGTCGTCGAGCGCGAGGTCGGCGGCGGCCATCGCGAAGTGCGTGAACCGGTCGGTCTGGACGAGGTAGCGCTCCTCGATCGCCGACGACGGGTCGAAGTCGCGGACCTCGCCCGCCACCCGCAGCGGGAGGTGCTCACAGCCCTCGCGGGTGACCCGGTCCAGGACGCTGATGCCTTCCCTGGTGGACTTCCAGAAGGTCTCGGTGCTGGCTCCGTTGGGCGCGACCACGCCGATTCCCGTGACGACCGCGCGCCGTTGAAGGGGTTCGCTCATCGTGTCTTCTCCCTCGGCCGGTTCATGACCACCGCGGACTGGAATCCGCCGAACCCGCTGCCCACCGAGAGCACGCTGGCCAGCTTGCGTTCACGGGCCACGCGCGGGACGTAGTCCAGGTCGCACTCGGGGTCGGGCGTCTCGTAGTTCGCGGTCGGCGGCACGACCTGGTGGGCCAGCGCCAGGACGCAGGCGACGAGTTCGATCGCCCCGATCGCGCCCAGGGAGTGGCCCACCATCGACTTGATGGAGCTCATGGGCGTGTCGTAGGCGTGCGCGCCCAGGACCCGCTTCACCGCCGCGGTCTCGTGGCGGTCGTTCTGCTTGGTGCCCGACCCGTGCGCGTTGACGTAGTCGATCGCGCCGGCGTCGATCCGGGCGTGGCGGAGGGCGTCCTCGATGGCCCGGGCCATCTCCAGGCCCTCACTGGTCAGGCCGGTCATGTGGTAGGCGTTGCCGAAGGTGGCGTACCCGCCGAGCTCGCAGTACACGTGCGCGCCGCGGGCCCGGGCGTGCTCCAGCTCCTCCAGGACGAGCACGGCGCCGCCCTCGCCCATCACGAACCCGTCGCGGTCGGCGTCGAAGGGACGCGAGGCGTGGGCGGGGTCGTCGTTGTTGGAGGAGGTCGCCTTGATCGCGTCGAAGCACGCCATGGTGATCGGGGAGATCGGCGAGTCCGAGGCGCCGGCGATGCAGATGTCGGCCCGGCCCTCCTCCACGGTGTGGAAGGCGTACCCGACCGCGTCGAGCCCGGAGGTGCAGCCCGTGGAGACGGTCTGCACCGGGCCGCGCGCGCCGAACCGTTCCGCCACCGTCGAGGCCAGCGTGCTGGGGGTGAACGCGCGGTGCAGTTGCGGGGCCGCCTCGCGGTGGTCCACGTCCCAGCGCTGCCCGCCATGGCTGACCAGGACGTAGTCGTTCTCCAGCCGGGTGGTGCCGCCGACCGCGGTGCCCAGGGAGACCCCGACCCGCCAGGGGTTCTCGGCGTCGAGGTCCAGACCGGCGTCCCGTACCGCCTCGTCCCCGGCGGCGAGCGCGAACTGGATGTAGCGGTCGCAGCGTTCGACGTCCCGGGCGTCCAGCCCGTGGGCCGCCGGGTCGAAGTCGCACTCGGCGGCGATCCGCGAGCGCAGACCGGCCGGGTCGAAGAAGGTGATGCCGCGCGTCGCCGTGCGCCCCTCGGTCAGGAGCTTCCAGAACGCCGGCACGCCTATACCGCCCGGGGCGACGATGCCTATGCCGGTGACCGCGACCCGTCTCGTCATGACCGGACCTGACGTCGTGCGGCCGCCTCGGAGCCGATCACCACGGGCTCGGCGTCGCTCTCCTCGGTGTCCACGTGGCCGAGCGGCGGGGTCGGGGCCAGCGGGCCGAGGTGGAAGACGATGCGGGCCTCGACGTTGCCGACGTTGCGGAAGCGGTGCCGCATGCCGACGGGGATCATCAGGCCCTGCTCGGGCTGCAGGGTCTGCGCCTCGCCGTCGAGGTCCACCTCCAGCTGCCCGCACACGACGTACACGAACTCCTCGGAGTACGGGTGGTAGTGCTCGCCGATGCGGTCGCCGGGCTTGATGAGCGCGACGCCCATGAAACCGCTGGTCGCGCCGACCGTGGCGGGGGTGAGCATGGCGCGCAGATCGCCGCCGCGCCGGGTGTTGGGCTCGACCTCGCTGAGATCCACGACTCTGGGACGGGATGTGATCACGACGTTCCTCCGATGGTGTACTGCGCCGACGTGGGAGGGGCGAGGGCCCCGCCCCTCCCACGTGATGGGTGATCAGGCCTCGGGCGACCGGCGGTCGGTGACGAGCTCCATGCGCGCGAGCTGCAGGAACCTCTCGAGTCCGACGTCCTTCGCGGCGGACCGGCCGGACGCGCCGGCGTCGCCTTGGAGCGTGGTCAGTTCGGCCACCTGGGCGGGGTCGGCCAGGCCCAGGACCTGCACGGGGTCGGCGGCGTCGAGTCCGCCGCGCACGTCGATCAGCCGGACGACGACGTCGTCGCGCTGGAAGATCGTGCTGCGCAGGACCGGGTTGCGCGGGTCGTCCGCGGCGGCCTCGTCGTGCCGGGCCAGCAGCTCGGCCAGCTTCATGCCGCGGTCCGGCCGCGTCGGGTAGCACAGGGCGTACCGCTCGGCCTGCGCGTCCTGCCGGTCCGCCGTCACGTGGTGGACGGCGGGCAGTGCGGCCCGGGTGAAGAACACCCGAGCGGACTCGGGGTCGTTGAGGTCCCGGTCCTGCTCCAGATGGGGGTTGATGGCCTCCTCGACGGCCCGCACCTCGGGCTGCCGGGAGACGTGCCGGAGTGCGGACAGCAGGTCGCCCCGCACCTCGATGGCCCGCACCACGCGGTTGCCGTGCATGAACAGGGAGGTGCGGCACAGCCGGGTGGTGTCGTCGACCCGCGGCTCGGGTGAGGCGTAGTCGGCGAGGATCTTGGCAACGATGTCTTCGCTGCCCGGCTTGACCGTGAAGGTGAGCGCGTGCCGGATCATGCCGTCGCCGATCCTGGGCGACGACTGGAGCCGGCGCTTGCCCTGCTCGCCGTCCGCCGGCCCGCCGGTCTCGCGGACCACGTGGAAGCGCAGCGACCTGGTGTCGCGCACGCAGCTGTGCAGCGGCTCCACCATCCGCACGTGCTCCTCGCTGTTGACCCAGGCGAGGAACGGCGGGGCGCTCTCCCACTCACTGGTGATGAGCCACTGGGAGGGGTTCTCGATGGACTGGCAGAGCTGGTCGCTGACATGCCCGGGGACGGACGCGACCTGGTTGCACAGCTGCTCGTAGGCTTCCAGGAACTGCTGCTGGGCGCCGTCGTAGACGTCGACCAGCAGGACGACCCGGAGCCGGGAGCCGTCGAACACGGACTGGGAGACACGTTGTGACGCCTGTCGCGTCCGCGAACCTGCAACACGTTCGGACGTGGTGGTCATCCTGCGCACATCTCCTTCGCGGAGGGGGAAGTGAACGTCGGCCGCGGTGATGCGACGTCAGCGTTCCTCGATCCTGTGCCCGTCCCCGCGAGCGCGCGAGTCGGATGAACTACGCGGGTGACCGGGCGGGTGAACGTCAGACGAGGTGGGCGAAGACGACCAGGTTGTCCGTGTAGTCCTTGACCTGCCGGTCGTAGTCGCCCGCACAGGTGATCAGGCGCACCTGGGCCCGGGCGGTGTCGCCGTACACCCGTTCGCTGGGGAAGTCGTCCTTGGCGAAGGTCTCCACGTCGTCGACCCGGAAGGACGCCCGGGTGCCGTCGGCCCGCAGGACGTGGAACAGATCGCCCTTCGTCAGCTCGCTGAGCCGCACGAAGACGGCCGGGGACGTCTTGGTGTCGACGTGTCCGGCGATGATCGCGGTGCCCGTCTCCCCGGGGGAGGCGCCCTTGGCGTGCCAGCCGACGAGGTTGACGTCGCTCGCCGGGGGCGGGTTCAGCCGTCCGCTGGGGCCGATGGCGAGGTCGGTGAAGGGGGCGTCGACCGCGATCTTGGGGATGAGCAGCCGTACGGGCCGCGAGCGGGGCAGGTGCTTGCCCACCGCTCGGTCGTCGGGCCCCGGCGGGGCCTGCGCCTCCGGCGCGTCCGCCGCGGGTGCGTCCGGCGCCGAGGTCGCCGGGACCGAGACGGCCGCGGGCGGGGCGTGCGGCGGGCTGGCCGTGCCGGCGGGGGCGTCGTTGCCGCCGGCCAGGCCCAGGGCCACGACCACGGCGATGGAGGCGCAGACCATCATCCAGCCGGTGCGGGAGGTCCCCTCTTCGGCGGGCCCCGGCTCACCGCCGGAGGGGTCGGAGGGGGAGGAGGACGAAGAAGCGGGGACTGCCATCGGGGATTACCTCACTCGGGCGGCAGGTGCGGGGCGGAGCGCGCGAGGCGGGCCGGACCGCCGCGCGCGGCGTGCGCGGCGGCCGCGGCTTCGCTATCGCGACCGGCATGGGTCAGGCCACGCTTCCTGCGGTCTTCTTGCGGCGCAGGGCGTAGAGGCCGGTGCCGGCGACGGCGAGGATGCCGA
>NZ_JBHVYK010000157.1:0-6673 GCF_042880855.1 Streptomyces sp. NPDC058291 | reverse complement strand
CCCTCGTGGGGGCGGGCCCACCGGCGTCTTCCCGGGCCGGCGGCCCGCTCATCTGGGTTCCGGCAGCATCCGCTGCGGACCGTGACCCGTCGCCGAACGCAGCTTCGCCCGCAGTCTCAGTTCCGCGTCCGAGAGCGCGCCCTGCGCCGCCTTCGGGGGGACCCCCTGCACGGTCTCGCCCGGCGGGACCGGAGGCTCGTACCGGGTGGGGGCCGTGTGCAGGGTCAGCGCGGTCGCCCCGATGATCACGGCCGTGGACGCGATCGCGGCCCGCGTCCAGAAGCGGGCCCGCTGCTCGCCGCCGGTGCGGACCGCGGGCGGCTTGGCGGCACGCAGCCGTTCGGCGGACGCCACCTCGGCGAGCCGCCGGTGCAGTGCGGCGGGGTCGGCCAGTTCGGGCAGCCGCGCGGCGACCGCCTCCCGCGCGCGCAGCAGCCGGTTCGCCGTCGCCGGCGTGCTCGCCTCCGTCTCGGCCGCGGTCTCGGGCAGGTCGAGGCCGACGCCGTCGTAGAGCAGGAGCGCGCGGCGGTGCGGCGCGGGGAGGGACAGCAGGACGTCCAGCAGCGCGCGGTCGGACGCGTCGGCCGGGGCCGGCTCCGGATGGCGGTAGCGGGGGCGGAACCGGTGCCAGGGAGAGAGCGCGTACTCGTACGCCGTCGCCCGCACCCAGCCCGCCGGATCGCGGTCCACGGCCACCTCGGGCCAGCGCTGCCAGGCCACTTGGAACGCGCGCTCGACGGACTCGCGCGCCAGTTCGCGGCGGCCGCAGAGCAGATACGCCTGCCGGACCAGTGCCGGGGCGCAGAAGGCGTAGAGCGCGTCGAAGGCCTGAGCGGGCGTCAAGGCGTCCCGTGCGAGGAGCGGTTCCGGGGCGAGGGGTGGCTGCTCGGAGGGGAGCGCGGCGGCGGCATGCTCCGGCTCGCCCACTGCGTCGGCGGGCGCATGGGCGGGCGCATGGGCGGGGGCGTGGGCGCGGGGTCCGGCGCACGCCGGTGCCGGCTTCGTGCCGGGCGGGCGCGGCTTCCCCGGGAAGCGAACCGTCACCGACCCTGTGGGCGCGGTCTCCTGGGTGTCCGTCATCTCGTCCGCCCTGCCGGCGCTGTTCGCCTGCCGCGTCACAGGATGCCCCTTCGCACGAAAAAGTACATAAACGTATATTGAGCGACACAGCGGCAGTTCGCCCGTTACGACGGGAAAGCGCGTGTCGTTGGGAGCATGGCCGTCGTGATCCAGATGACCGCTCGTCGACTGTCGTTGTCGCCCCTGCTCACCCGGATGCGCGACCGATCGCCCGGACTGGCCGCCGGCCTCCTGGGCGGTGCGCTCGCCGCCGGACTCGGACTCGGTTCGTTCGCCGTGCTCGTGATGGTGCTGTGGATCAGTTCCCCCTATCCCGACAGCGGGCCCGGCGGCGCGCTGCACGTCGCCGCGGCGCTCTGGCTGCTGGCGCACGGCGCGGAACTGATCCGCGTCGACACGCTCTCCGGGGCGCCGGCCCCGGTCGGCGTCACCCCGCTGCTGCTGCTCGCGCTGCCGGTGTGGCTGGTGCGGCGAGCCGCGCGGGACGCGATGGAAGGCGACGGCGGCGAGGACGGCGGTGCGGACGGCTGCGACGGCTTCCTCGTGAGCGGCCGTACGGCCTGGGCCGGCGTCGTGGCCGGCTACCTGGTCGTCGGCGCGGGCGTCGCCCTCTACGCCGCCGGCGGCGCGCTGCGACCCTCGTGGGGGTGGGCGGCGGTCTGCGTGCCGACGGTCGCCGCGCTCGCCGCCGGGGCCGGGGTGTGGTCGGCCTACGGCTGCCCGCGCGAGCCCGCGGACGGCATGCCGGCCGTCCTTTCGCGCGGCATGCGAAGACTGCTGTTCGGGGCGGACGGGCGGGAGCGGCTCGGCGCCGCCGGGCGGGCGGCGGGGGCCGGTGCGACGGTGCTCGTCGGCGGCGGGGCGTTGCTGGTCGCGGCGTCCTCGGTGTGGCACCTGGGGCCGGCCCGCGCGGCGTTTCTGCAACTGACGGACGGATGGTCGGGGCGGTTCGCGGTGCTGCTGCTGTGCGTGGCGCTGGTGCCGAACGCGGCGGTGTGGGGCGCGTCGTACGCGCTCGGGCCCGGGTACGCCCTCGGCGTCGGACATGTGGTGGCGCCCCTGTCCTCCGCTCCGGCGCCCGTGTTGCCGCCGTTCCCGCTGCTGGCGGCGGTGCCGGAGGGCGGGGGCGGGACGCCGTGGAACTGGGCGGCC
Organism: Streptomyces sp. NPDC058291; assembly: GCF_042880855.1. Taxonomy (NCBI): domain Bacteria; kingdom Bacillati; phylum Actinomycetota; class Actinomycetes; order Kitasatosporales; family Streptomycetaceae; genus Streptomyces; species Streptomyces sp. NPDC058291. Next base: position 4,441 of record NZ_JBHVYK010000157.1, on the reverse strand, counting down.
GGGGTGGTGCCGTTCGCGGCCGCGGTGACGGTGGGGGTGTTCGTGGCGCGGTCCGCGCGGACCGCGGGGACGGCGGCTGGGGCCGAGAGGGCGGCGGGGCGCAAGGGCGGGGGCGGGTGGTCGCGGGGCAGGACCGCGGGAAGCGTGGTGCTGGCGGGGACTGGATGCGGGGTGCTGGCGGGGGCGCTGGCGGGAATGGCCGGCGGGCCGTTGGGGGTCGCCGCGTGGGCCCGGTTCGGGCCGGTGTGGTGGCAGGTCGGCGGTGCGATGATGCTGTGGGTGGTGGGAGTGGGGATGCCGGTGGCCCTCGGGATCCACGGGTGGCGGGGGTGGCGCGAACGGCGGGCGTCCGCGGGGAGCACGGGCGGCGACCAGGGGGAGCGGGAGCCGTACGACTTCTCGGTGGTCGAGGGGGGTGCTGCGGAGGCGGGCCGGGCGTCCGGCGAGGTGGTCGAGCGAGTGCCGCCCGTCGGCGTGATCGAGAAAGGCGGCGGCGTCGAGGCCTTCGGGCCTGTCACGCCTGTCGTGCGCGCCTCGCCCAGTGAGCCCGTCGTGCGCGCCTCGTCCAGTGAGCCTGTCGTGGCCGCCTCGTCCAGCTCGCCTGCCGTGCGCGCCTCGCTCAGTGATCTCGTCGTGGCCGCCTCGTCCAGCGAGCCCGTCGTGCGCGCCTCGTCCAGCTCGCCTGTCGTGCCCGCCTCGTCCAGCTTGCCCGTCGTGCCCGCCTCGTCCAGCTTGCCCGTCGTGCCCGTCGTGCCCGCTTCTCCGGTCGGTTCCCTCCCGCTCCCGCTCCCGCTCCCGCTCGTCGAGCCCGGGCGACCGTCCATCGAGCCCTACGAGCCCGTCGGACCGGTTGAGCACGTCGGACGGGCCGAGCCCGCCGGACCGGCCGGATCGGCTGAACCGGCTGAACCGGCTGAACCGGCTGAACCGGCCGAGGCTGCCGCTCTGGCCGAAGTCGCCGGTCCGGCCGTGCCCGCCGAGTCGGTGGACTGGGAGCGGGCCCGGGAGGCCCGGTGGGCTGCCCTGCGGGAGGCGGGGGCGGACGGCGCGGGCGGCGAGGAGGGTGCGGGGTCCGGGCGATGACCGGGGAAGGGGCGGCCGACGGCGGTCTCGCCTTCGCCCCCGCCCCCGCCGCCGCTTCCCTGTGCCGTCAGGTGTTCTCGCCCAGGATCTCTCTCAGTTCCTTGGGGAGCAGGTCGTCGCAGGACTGCTTCGCCTCGTGCGTGAGGGCGTCGTTCGTGCAGCTGTAGTAGTCGCTGTAGACCAGGTGCGCGGTGAAGCTCGCGGCGACCAGGGCCAGGGCCAGCGAGCCGGTGACCAGGCCGCTGACCGCGGCGGTGCGCTGGGGGCGGCCGCTCGTGTCGGGGGCGGGCGGGCTGTCCGGGTCCGGGATGCGGGGCTTGGCGCGCAGGGAGCTGATGCCCCAGTTCAGGGCGAGCGCGCCGAGCAGCAGGGCCACGTACGGCCAGCCGAAGAGGGCGAAGAAGAAGGCCCACATGCCGCAGAGCAGGGCGTAGCGCGCATGGCGCTGGGCCGGGTCCGCCGGGTCCCAGCGCTTGCCCGGGTCGGCGTTGCCGGGGCCGCCGTTCTCGGAGCCGCCGCCGGGGCGCTCACCGAAGCCGCCGGGGGAGCGCCCCGGCTGCCGGTCGCTCCACTGGCCGCCCCACGGGGAGCGCCCGTCCTCCGGGGCGCCGCCCGCCGGGCGTCTGGGCTGCCACGGGCGGTCGGGGGCGCCCTCCGGCGGCGGCGCGAAGGGGTTGTCGTCCTCGGGCGGCTTGTTCTCGTCGGACGGGGCGTCCGGAGGGGAGGCTGGGCGCTCCCGCAGCAGCACGACGCCGCGCTCCCCTCCCTGCGGTGACTGCGGGGGGAGCGTGAGGGGTCGCAGGCTGCGGTCCGGCATCAAGTGAGCGTCTTCCCCTAGGTGATACGGCTGTCTGGCCTGAGCGGATGTGGCTGTCACTCGGGGAACGCGCCGCGTGCCGACCGCGTTCCCGATCACGCCCTCATCCCGTTCCTCGCAGACGCTACCTTCCGGCCACGCCCCCGTCCCGTGGGGGCCGTCCGGTGTGCCGGTATCGTTGCTGACGGTCGGCTGCTTCGTAGGCTTCCCCGTATCCGGGGGCGCGATGCATTCGTACGAAAGTACAAGCAGGCGTGAAGTCCGCGTGAGCCCACCGCCGTGTACGTGCTTCCCCGAGAAAGGGCCTCACCGTGGCCGCCAAGCCCGTGGCCAAGCGCCTCGTCGTGTTGGTCTCCGGATCCGGTACGAACCTGCAGGCGCTCCTCGACGCCGTCGCGACCGCAGGCGTCGACGCCTACGGCGCGCAGATCGTGGCCGTCGGAGCCGATCGCGGGGGCGTCGAGGGCCTCGCCCGGGCCGAACGGGCCGGGATCCCCACCTTCGTCTGCCGGGTCAAGGACTTCGGCAGCCGCCAGGAGTGGGACGCGGCCCTCGCCGAGGCCGTGGCCGCCCACGAGCCCGACCTGGTCGTCTCCGCCGGGTTCATGAAGATCGTGGGGAAGGAATTCCTGGCGCGGTTCGGGGGGCGGTTCGTCAACACGCACCCCGCCCTGCTGCCCAGCTTCCCCGGGGCCCACGGGGTGCGGGACGCGCTCGCGTACGGGGCCCGGGTCACCGGCTGCACCGTCCACTTCGTCGACGACGGCGTCGACACCGGCCCGATCATCGCCCAGGGCGTGGTCGAGGTCCGGGACGAGGACGACGAGAGCGCTCTGCACGAGCGGATCAAGGAAGTCGAGCGAAGGCTGCTCGTCGAGGTCGTGGGGCGGCTCGCCCGCAACGGCTATCGCATTGAGGGACGAAAGGTAGTTATCCAGTGACCGCCGAGAGCACTGTCACGGCCGAGAGCGGCAGGCGGGGCATCCGTCGCGCGCTCGTCAGCGTCTACGACAAGACCGGTCTGGAGGAGCTCGCGCGCGGGCTGCACGAGGCCGGCGTCGAGCTCGTCTCCACCGGGTCCACCGCCTCCCGCATCGCCGCCGCCGGCGTCCCCGTCACCAAGGTCGAGGAGCTCACCGGCTTCCCCGAGTGCCTGGACGGCCGGGTCAAGACCCTGCACCCCAAGGTCCACGCCGGCATCCTGGCCGACCTGCGCCTGGACAGTCACCGGCAGCAGCTGGACGAGCTGGGCGTCGCGCCGTTCGACCTCGTCGTCGTCAACCTCTACCCGTTCCGGGAGACGGTCGCCTCGGGCGCGTCCGACGACGAGTGCGTCGAGCAGATCGACATCGGCGGGCCGTCCATGGTGCGCGCCGCCGCCAAGAACCACCCCTCGGTGGCCGTGGTCACCAGCCCGGCGCGGTACGCCGACGTCCTCGCGGCCGTGCAGCACGGCGGCTTCGACCTCGCCGCCCGCAAGCGGCTCGCCGCCGAGGCGTTCCAGCACACCGCCGCCTACGACGTGGCCGTCGCCTCCTGGTTCGCGTCGTCGTACGCGCCCGTCGACGAGTCGCGTTTCCCCGACTTCCTCGGCGCGACCTGGGAGCGCAAGAGCACCCTGCGCTACGGCGAGAACCCGCACCAGCCCGCCGCGCTCTACGTGGACGGCAGCGGCGGCGGTCTCGCCGAGGCCGAGCAGCTGCACGGCAAGGAGATGTCGTACAACAACTACACGGACACGGACGCGGCGCACCGTGCCGCGTACGACCACGCCGAGCCGGCCGTCGCGATCATCAAGCACGCCAACCCGTGCGGGATCGCCGTCGGCGCGGACGTGGCCGAGGCGCACCGCAAGGCGCACGCCTGCGACCCGCTGTCGGCCTTCGGCGGCGTCATCGCCGTGAACCGGCCGGTCAGCAAGGAGATGGCGGAGCAGGTCGCGGAGATCTTCACCGAGGTCATCGTCGCGCCGGACTACGAGGAGGGGGCCCTGGAGGCCCTCACCAAGAAGAAGAACATCCGGGTGCTCAAGGCGCCGCAGGGCCCGTCCAGCCCCGTCGAGCTCAAGCCCGTCGGCGGCGGCGCGCTGCTCCAGGTCGCCGACCGGCTGCAGGCCGAGGGTGACGACCCGGCCCACTGGACCCTCGCGACCGGCGAGGCGCTCTCGCCCGGGGAACTCGCCGACCTCGCCTTCGCCTGGAAGGCCTGCCGGGCCGTCAAGTCCAACGCCATCCTGCTCGCCAAGGGCGGAGCCTCGGTCGGCGTCGGCATGGGCCAGGTCAACCGGGTCGACTCGGCGAAGCTGGCCGTCGAGCGGGCCGGCGAGGAGCGGGCACGCGGCGCGTACGCGGCCTCCGACGCCTTCTTCCCCTTCCCGGACGGCCTGGAGGTCCTGGTCGCGGCGGGCGTGAAGGCCGTGGTGCAGCCCGGCGGCTCGGTCCGTGACGAGCTGGTCGTCGAGGCCGCGAAGAAGGCCGGCGTGACCATGTACTTCACGGGGACGCGGCACTTCTTCCACTGATCCCCGCGCTGTGACGACTG
>NZ_JBHVYK010000156.1:0-8109 GCF_042880855.1 Streptomyces sp. NPDC058291 | reverse complement strand
CGGGGACACCCCGTGGGCGCCGCCGTCGCCTCGGCAGCCGCTGCCCTCGGCGGCCGCTAGAGGATCCCCCGCGCCCGCAGCTCGGCGGCGTACGGCGGTTCCGCACCGGCCCGGGAACAGGTGATCGCCGCCGCCCGCGCCGCGAACCCCAGCAGCTCCTGCCAGCCGGCGGCGTCCACATCCGACGGCGCGGCCGGGGACAGCGCGTCCCGCGCCGAGAGTGCGTGCAGCAGAGCCGCGTTCACGGTGTCCCCGGCGCCGATCGTGTCCACGACGTCCACCCGCTCGCCCGGCGCCGAGTGCACCGCGCCGTCCCGGGTGAACGCGGTGAGCCCGGCGCCGCCCCGGGTGATCACGACGGCCGAGGGCCCTGCGGACAGCCACTCGCGCGGGGTGCCGCCCAGCCACTCGGCGTCCTCCTCGGAGAGCTTCAGCAGCGACACCGAGGGCAGCCAGCTCTTGAAACGGGCGCGGTACGCGTCGGCGTCCGGGATCAGCCCGGGACGGATGTTCGGGTCGAGCGCGACGAACAGGCCCTGCGACGCGGCGGTGCGCATCAGCTCCTCGTACGCGCTCGCGCCCGGCTCCAGCACGAGCGAGCAGGTGCCGAAGGACACCGCGCGCGTCCCCGCGGGCAGCGCGTCGGGGGCCTTGAACAGCCGGTCGGCGGTGCCCTCGACGTAGAAGGAGTAGGCGGCCGAACCGTTCCCGTCGAGGGAGGCGACGGCGAGCGTGGTCGGCTCCGCGCCGCGCTGCACCGCGGACAGGTCCACGCCCGACTCCCGCAGCCGGTCCAGCAGCGCCTCGCCGAAGGCGTCCCGCGAGACGCGGGAGCAGAAGGCCGTGGGGGAGCCGAGACGGGCGAGGGCGACCGCCGTGTTGTAGGGGCCCCCGCCGAGCGCCGGCCGCAGACCCGCGAGGGCGCCGGTCCCCTGCGGTACCAGGTCGATCAGGGCCTCACCGGCGACGACGATCACTGGACGGTTCCTCTCTCTGACTGTCTGCGACCGCTCGGACCGCTGCTCGCGGCGCGGCCGCACGAGGTGCGACGGACGAAGAAGCAGGTGAGCCGCCGGCCGGGAAGCTACCTCACTTCGCAGCCACGCCCCAAAGCCCGGGAAGCCGTCTCACTTCGCAGCCACGCCCCAACGCCCGGGAAGCCGTCTCATGTCGCAGCGGCGTCCCACAGTCCGGGTCGACCACCGCCGCAGCCGTCACAACCGCCGCAGCCGTCGCAGTCGTCACAAGCGCCGACGCCACCGAAGCGCTCGAACCCTCGAAGGTCGCCGAGGGCCGGGGGCGAGGTCCGGAGGGGCCGGAATCCGCTTGATCGGCTGTCGGTCCTGCCGGATCTCGCGGACGAGCAGACACGCGACGCGGCCGCAGACCGTGACCGCGACCGCAGGCGGTCCAGGACCGTCACCGAGGGCGGCCGCGGGCCCCCGACGGCCGTGGCTCACTCCCAGTCCCAGCCGATCCCCACCATGCCCGACCGCACCCGCGGCTCGACCAGGTGCACCGAACGGTGCCGGCCGCTGAGCGGAAGTTCCTGGCGGCCGCCGCGCGGGGCCGCGGCCGAGTGCTGGCTGAACCGGTGGCAGCGCACGGGCACGGCGTGCTCGTCGAAGCGGACCTGGAGGGCGTACTGCCCGCCTGCCGCGCCGAAGCCGCGGACGTACTCGGTGGACGCGTCGCCGGTGCCGTCCTCGACGCCGTAGCGGAAGAGGAAGGTGTCGCCGGCCCGCAGGCGGATGTCGAAGAGGAGCTCGGCCACGAGCACGCCGGTGGCGTGGTGGCGGCGGACCCCGCCGGCCCGGCAGTTCTCCAGGGCGTGCACCGTCATCCGCTCCGGCGCGCACCCGGGATCGCCGTGGTGGACGGCCACGAAACGGTCCACGCCGTCGCGATGGGCGCGCACGATGTGCTGCGACTCACGTCCCAGCAGCTCGCGGCGGGCCCCGATGCGGACCCGCTCGTGGTGGCCCAGCGTGTGCAGCCCGCCGTCCACCGGGCACTCCAGGTCGCCGAGCAGCTGGTCGAGGACGCCGGAGGCCTGCAGGAGTGAGCGGTAGGAGCGCCCCGCGGACCGGCCGCCCGTCGCGCAGCCCGACCCGCCGGACCCGGCAGACCCGCCGGGCCCTCCGTGTCCGTCGGCCGAGTCCGCGAGCAGCCGGATCAGCGACTCGTCCGGCAGGCGCAGGATCTCCTCCAGGGCGCGGACGGCGCGCAGCGACTCGGGGCGCTGCGGTCGCCGGGCGCCCTGCTGCCAGTAGCTGAGACTGGTCACCCCGACCTTGACCCCGTAGCGCGACAGGTGGTGCTGGACACGCTGCAACGGCAGCCCACGGGCCGCGATCGCGGCGCGAAGCGCCACATGGAAGGGCCCCCCTCGCAGGGCCGTGTCCAGTTCCGCGCTGACGGCGTCGACGGCGGCGTCCGCGTGCTGTGCGGCGGCGTGCGGCATGCAGGGGCCTTCCTGTGAATGCTCACGACGGCTGGTCGGACCGTGCGTGGGGGTGGTCGGGGCCTTGACCGCGGCGCCGAAGCTCCTTCATGTCCCTGAGGCGGCCGTCAGGGCCCCGAGTTCCCCCGCATTGAAGCGTGTTGACCTGGTCCCGACAACACCCGATGCCCGAGTGACACGTGCGGGTGGCCGAGTCGCCGCCCCCCCGGGGCCCCGCCGCTGCCGGGCCCGCTCGTGCGAGCTCCCGCCGCGGACGCCCGGCGCCGTCCACAGCCTCGCCGGAGTGTCACCCCGCGCCAGTAGGGTGTGAGACATGGCCGACCCCTCCAGCTACCGCCCCAAGCCGGGACAGATCCCGGACTCTCCCGGGGTGTACCGGTTCCGCGACGAGCACCGCCGGGTGATCTACGTCGGCAAGGCGAAGAGCCTGCGCCAGCGCCTGGCGAACTACTTCCAGGATCTGGCCGGTCTGCACCCGCGCACCCGCACCATGGTCACCACGGCCGCGTCGGTCGAGTGGACGGTGGTGTCCACGGAGGTGGAGGCGCTCCAGCTGGAGTACTCCTGGATCAAGGAGTACGACCCCCGGTTCAACGTCAAGTACCGCGACGACAAGAGCTATCCCTACCTCGCGGTGACGATGAACGAGGAGTTCCCGCGCGTGCAGGTGATGCGCGGCCACAAGAAGAAGGGCGTCAGGTATTTCGGTCCGTACGCCCACGCGTGGGCGATCCGGGACACCGTCGACCTGCTCCTGCGCGTCTTCCCCGTGCGCACCTGCTCCACCGGCGTGTTCAAGAACGCCTCCCGTACCGGCCGCCCCTGTCTGCTCGGCTACATCGGCAAGTGCTCCGCGCCCTGCGTCAGCCGGATCTCGCCCGACGACCACTGGGAACTGGCCGACGAGTTCTGCGACTTCATGACCGGCCGCACCGGAACCCACCTCCGCCGCCTGGAGAAGCAGATGATGGAGGCGGCCGAGGAGATGGAGTACGAGCGGGCCGCCCGCCTGCGCGACGACATCGAGGCGCTGAAGAAGGCCATGGAGAAGAACGCGGTCGTGCTCGCGGACGCGACCGACGCCGACCTGATCGCGGTCGCCGAGGACGAGCTGGAGGCGGCCGTGCAGATCTTCCACGTCCGCGGAGGGCGCGTGCGCGGTCAGCGCGGTTGGGTCACCGACAAGGTCGAGGACGTCACGACCGGCGCACTCGTCGAACACGCTCTGCAGCAGCTGTACGGCGAGGAGCGCGGCGACTCCGTGCCCAAGGAGGTCCTGGTCCCCGCCCTGCCCGACCCGGTGGAGCCGGTGCAGGAGTGGCTCACCGAGCGCCGCGGGTCCAACGTGTCGCTGCGTATCCCGCAGCGGGGCGACAAGAAGGACCTGATGGCGACCGTCGCACGCAACGCGCAGCAGGCGCTCGTCCTGCACAAGACCAAGCGCGCCTCCGACCTGACCACGCGCTCACGCGCCCTGGAGGAGATCGCCGAGGCCCTCGACCTGGACAGCGCCCCGCTGCGGATCGAGTGCTACGACATCTCCCACCTCCAGGGCGACGACGTGGTGGCCTCCATGGTCGTCTTCGAGGACGGCCTGCAGCGCAAGAGCGAGTACCGCCGCTTCCAGATCAAGGGCTTCGAGGGCCAGGACGACGTCCGCTCCATGCACGAGGTGATCACCCGCCGCTTCCGGCGCTACCTCGCCGAGAAGGAGCGCACGGGGGAGTGGGCCGACGGCGCGGACGCCCTCGCCGACGGCTCCCCGCAGGCCCTCGCCGACGGCTCCCCGCACGCCTTCGCCGACGGCTCCCCGGCCCCCCTCGCCGACGCCGCGGAAGCGCCCCTCACCAGCAGCCTCAAGGACGACGACGGCCGCCCCAAGCGCTTCGCCTACCCGCCGCAGCTCGTCGTCGTCGACGGCGGACAGCCGCAGGTCGCGGCGGCCAGGAAGGCGCTGGACGAGCTGGGCATCGACGACATCGCCGTCTGCGGCCTGGCCAAGCGACTGGAGGAGGTCTGGCTGCCCGACGACGACGACCCGGTCGTCCTGCCCCGCAGCAGCGAGGGCCTCTATCTGCTCCAGCGGGTCCGCGACGAGGCCCACCGCTTCGCGATCACCTACCAGCGCACCAAGCGCGCCAAGCGCTTCCGCGCCGGCCCGCTGGACGAGGTGCCCGGCCTCGGCGAGACGCGCAAGCAGGCGTTGATCAAGCATTTCGGCTCGGTGAAGAGGCTGCGCGCCGCGACGATCGACCAGATCTGCGAGGTCCCGGGCATAGGCCGCAAGACGGCCGAGACCATCGCGGTGGCCCTCACCCGGGCGGCGCCGCCCGCCCCCGCCGTGAACACGGCGACCGGAGAGATCATTGATGACGAGGAACCCGACACCACGGCGGGTTCCCCCGGGGCCCCCGTGACGTCGGGCGCCCCGGAGGAACGACGGGGGCAGGAGACATGACCGAGCACGACGCACACCCCACGGCCCAGCCGGAACAGACGCCCACTACTGTGCCCACAGCCGATCCCCGGCAGAGCCATCGAGGGCCCGGCGAGGCCGCCGCCCCGCCCCCCGCGGGCGCCGGCGGCTCGCCGCACGAAGCACGCCACGAAGACGGAGCACAGGTGAGTACGGACGTCACGCCGCCCGGGATCCCGGAAGCGGCCATCCCCGAGCTGGTGATCATCTCCGGCATGTCCGGGGCCGGCCGATCGACGGCGGCCAAGTGTCTGGAGGACCTCGGCTGGTTCGTGGTCGACAACCTCCCGCCCGCCCTGATCCCCACCATGGTGGAGCTCGGGGCCCGCTCCCAGGGCAACGTGGCCCGCATCGCGGTCGTCGTCGACGTCCGCGGCCGGCGCTTCTTCGACAACCTGCGTGAGTCCCTCGCCGACCTGGAGTCGAGGAGCGTCACCCGGCGCATCGTCTTCCTGGAGTCGTCCGACGACGCTCTGGTGCGCCGTTTCGAGTCCGTGCGCCGGCCGCACCCCCTCCAGGGCGACGGCCGCATCGTCGACGGCATCGCCGCCGAGCGCGAACTCCTGCGCGAACTGCGCGGCGACGCCGACCTGGTGATCGACACCTCCAGCCTCAACGTCCACGAGCTGCGGGCCAAGATGGACGCCCAGTTCGCCGGCGAGGAGGAGCCCGAGCTGCGGGCCACCGTCATGTCCTTCGGCTTCAAGTACGGACTGCCGGTCGACGCCGACCTCGTGGTGGACATGCGGTTCCTGCCCAACCCGCACTGGGTCCCGGAGCTGCGCCCCTACACCGGCCTCAACGAGGAGGTCTCCGCGTACGTCCTCAACCAGCCCGGCGCGAAGGAGTTCCTCGACCGGTACGCGGAGCTCCTCCAGCTGGTCGCCGCGGGCTACCGCCGGGAGGGCAAGCGCTATGTGACCATCGCGGTGGGCTGTACCGGCGGCAAGCACCGCTCGGTGGCCATGTCGGAGAAGCTCGCCGCGCGCCTCGCGGCCGAGGGCGTGGAGACGGTGGTCGTGCACCGGGACATGGGACGGGAATGACAGGACGTTCTCCACGGCTCGGCCGGCTGCGCAGGGCCGCGCCCGACGGGCGCGTGAGCCGGCCGGTCGAGGCCCGCGGCGCCAAACCGCGCCGCCGGGGCGCCCAGCCCAAGGTCGTCGCCCTCGGCGGCGGCATGGGCCTGTCCGCCTCGCTCACCGCGCTGCGCCGGATCACCGGCGACCTCACCGGCGTCGTCACGGTGGCCGACGACGGCGGCTCCAGCGGTCGCCTGCGCGACGAGCTGGGCGTGCTGCCCCCGGGCGACCTGCGCAAGGCCCTGGCCGCCCTGTGCGGCGACGACGACTGGGGCCAGACCTGGGCCCGGGTCATCCAGCACCGCTTCCAGTCCCAGGGCGAGATCAACGGACACGCCGTCGGCAACCTGCTGATCGTCGCCCTGTGGGAGCAGCTCGGGGACCACGTCCAGGCCCTCGACCTGGTCGGCAGGCTGCTCGGCGCGCAGGGGCGGGTGCTGCCCATGTCCGCCGTGCCGCTGGAGCTCCAGGCGCTGGTCAAGGGCCATGATCCGCTGCGGCCGGACGACGTGGACACCGTCCGCGGGCAGGCGACCGTGGCGCTGACGCGCGGCGAGGTGCAGTCCGTGCACTTGGTGCCGCACGACCCGCCGGCCGTCCCGGAGGCCGTGGACGCCGTCCTGGACGCCGACTGGGTGGTGCTCGGCCCGGGCTCCTGGTTCTCCTCGGTCATGCCGCATCTGCTGGTGCCCGACCTGCTGGACGCGCTCATGGCGACGAAGGCGCGCCGGGTCCTCTCCCTGAATCTCGCGCCGCAGCCCGGAGAAACCGATGGCTTCTCCCCGCAGCGTCATTTGGAGGTTTTGGGACGACACGCCCCTAAACTCGCCCTGGACGTGGTGCTGGCCGACGAGGCCGCCGTGCCCGACCGCGACTCGCTGGCCGAAGCCGCCGAACGGTTCGGGGCGGCGGTCGAACTGGCGCCGGTGGCCCGGCCCGACGGAACCCCGAGGCACGACCCGGAGCTGTTGGCCGCCGCGTACGACCGTATTTTTCGGATGCATGGAAGGATCGGCCCATGGCGATGACGGCAGCGGTGAAGGACGAGATCTCCCGGCTCCCCGTCACCCGGACCTGCTGCAGAAAGGCGGAGGTCTCCGCCCTTCTGCGGTTCGCCGGCGGCCTCCACCTGGTGAGCGGGCGCATCGTGATCGAGGCGGAGCTGGACACCGCGATGGCGGCCCGTCGGCTCAAGCGGGACATTCTGGAGATCTTCGGCCACGGCTCGGAGCTGATCGTGATGGCCCCGAGCGGTATCCGCCGCGGCTCGCGCTATGTCGTGCGCGTGGTCGCGGGCGGTGACCAGCTGGCCCGGCAGACGGGGCTCGTGGACGGCCGCGGCCGTCCGATCAGGGGCCTGCCCCCGCAGGTGGTCTCCGGCGCGACCTGCGACGCCGAGGCGGCCTGGCGCGGGGCGTTCCTGGCGCACGGCTCGCTCACCGAGCCCGGCCGCTCGTCCTCCCTGGAGGTGACCTGCCCGGGCCCGGAGGCCGCGCTCGCGCTGGTCGGGGCCGCCCGTCGGCTGTCCATCGCGGCGAAGGCCCGCGAGGTGCGCGGGGTCGACCGGGTCGTCGTCCGCGACGGCGACGCGATCGGCGCGCTGCTGACCCGGCTCGGGGCGCACGAGTCGGTGCTGGCCTGGGAGGAGCGCCGGATGCGGCGCGAGGTGCGGGCCACGGCGAACCGGCTGGCGAACTTCGACGACGCCAACCTGCGCCGCTCGGCGCGCGCGGCCGTCGCCGCCGGGGCTCGCGTCCAGCGCGCTCTGGAGATCCTCGCGGACGAGGTGCCCGAGCACCTCGCGGCGGCCGGCCGGCTGCGCATGGACCACAAGCAGGCCTCCCTGGAGGAGCTGGGCGCGCTCGCGGACCCGCCGCTCACGAAGGACGCGGTCGCCGGCCGGATCCGCCGGCTGCTGGCGATGGCCGACAAGCGCGCCTCCGACCTCGGCATCCCGGGCACGGACGCCAACCTCAGCGACGAACTCGCCGACAACCTGGTGGGCTGACGCTCGCTCAGAACGCCGGTGGTGGGGCGCGCGCGGGGGGCGCCACCCGCGGGTTTGGGGGCCCCCGGGCGGGGGTGTA
>NZ_JBHVYK010000155.1:0-8149 GCF_042880855.1 Streptomyces sp. NPDC058291 | reverse complement strand
CCCCACGGCAGCGCACGGGTCCGAACGGCAGCGGTCCTAGCGATCGGACCGGCCGAACCTCTCTTCCAGGACGGACGCCCGGCGCCAGTACTCGTCCTCGTCGATCTCGCCGGAGGCGAAGCGCCGACCGAGGACCGCGAGGGGTGAGTCTGCGGCGGGACGCTGCGCGGGGTTCCACGGTCCGCGGCGGCCTCGCCACACGGTTCGGCGCAGCACGGTGACCACGCCCACGACGACGGCCGCCCAGATCAGCGGGAGGAACAGGATCCACGGGCCGGGTCCGCCGCCGTTCCCGTTCGCCAGGGTGTTCATCTCGGGTCATCTCCTCGGAGAGCTCTCGTGCACTGCGACGCTTCAAGAGTCCCGCCGGGAAGGGGTCCCGGTCGTCGTACCACCAGCGGCGGTTCACGTACCTCCTGAGGAGTACGCCTTCTGTAACTACTAGTATGTACACTCTCTTCGTGAGCACCTCTGAGCGACTGATCGAGTCCACCCGGGAACTCCTGTGGGAGCGCGGGTACGTGGGCACCAGCCCCAAGGCGATCCTGGAGCGCGCGGGCGCCGGACAGGGCAGCATGTACCACCACTTCACGGGCAAGCCCGACCTCGCCCTGGCGGCGATCCGGCGGACGGCCGAGGAGATGCGGGCCGCCGCCGCGACCGTCCTCGACGGGCCGGGGACGCCGTACGAGCGCATCAGGGCGTACCTCCTGCGCGAACGGGACGTGCTGCGCGGCTGCCCGATCGGCCGGCTGACGATGGATCCCGACGTCGTCGCGAGCGACGAACTGCGCGAACCGGTCGACGAGACGATCGACTGGATCCGGGAACGGCTGGCGGGGATCGTCGAAGAGGGCCGTGAACAGGGCCAGTTCGCGGCCGCGCTGGACGGCGAGGCGATCGCCGCGACGGTCGTCGCCACCGTGCAGGGCGGTTACGTCCTGGCGCGGGCCTCCGGTTCGCCGGACGACTTCGACGCCGCGGTCCGGGGACTGCTCACCCTGCTCGCACCCCCTCAGGCCGACTAGGAGACGCCCGATGCACGCCCTGCAGTACGAGCTCACGCTGCCCGCCGACTACGACACCGAGATCATCCGCGCGCGCGTGTCCCGCGTGGGACGTCTTCTCGACGACTGGCCGGGCCTCGGCCTGAAGGCGTATCTGCTGCGCGAACGGGGTGTGCACGGTTCGCCGGTCAACCAGTACGCGCCGTTCTACCTCTGGAACGCCGTGGACGGCATGAACGACTTCCTGTGGGGCGGCGGATTCCAGCGGCTGACCGACGACTTCGGGCGTCCGACGGCCCGCCAGTGGACCGGTCTGGCGTACGACGAGGGGATGACAGCCGGTTCGCCCGCGCGGTTCGCGGTGCGGCTGCGGCGGCCGGTGCCGGACACGGGGGTGCTCGCCGAGGCCATGGGGGAAGCGGTGGACGAGGTCGGGCGGCTGGCACGCGAGGAGGGGGCCGTGCTCGCCGCGGCGGCCGTGGACACGAGCCGCTGGGAGACCGTGCACTTCTCGCTCTGGGAGCACGACGGGCCGGCGGCCGAGGGCGATCTCTTCCAGGTGCTGCATCTGTCCGCGCCGGGGCGGGCCGCGCTGCCCCGGGGCCGGCAGTGGTGAGCGCGGTGCGCACGGTCCTCGGGGACGTGCCGGCCGAGCGGGCACGGTCCTCGGGGACGTGCCGGCCGAGCGGCTCGGGGTGTGCGACGCGCACGACCACCTCTTCTTCGGCACTCCCCGGCTGCCCGGCCAGGAGCTGCAGAGCGTGTCCGCGGCGCGGGCCGAGCTCGCCGCGTTCCGCGCGCAGGGCGGCGAGGCCGTCGTGCAGTGGACGCCGTACGGCCTCGGGCGGCGCGCGGCCGACCTGCCCGCGTCGTCCGCCGCCGCGCCGTACACCGGCTCGGCCGTAGACGGCCCGGCCGTAGACCGGCCCCGCCGTGGACCGGCCCCGCCGTGGACCGGCCGGCCGTGGACCGGTTCCCGCGTGGGCGGAAGCCTTCGTCGACCGGCTCGGTCGTGGCCCGATCGGGTCGATGTCTGTCCCGCCGGGGCGCTGACCCGGCCGGGCGCGGCGGGCCAGGATGGCCGACGACGGACGAAGCCGCGAGTGAGGAGCAGGACAGTCATGGCCCTGGAGATGCGCGACCACTGCGGTCGCTGTACGACGACCGCGTTGCCGCCCGACGCACCGGCCCGCATCTGCTCCTACGAGTGCACGTACTGCGTGCCCTGCGCCGAGACCCTGCGGAATGTCTGCCCCGACTGCGGGGGCGAGTTGACGCCCCGGCCGCGCCGGGCCGCCGCCGTGTGACCCGGCGACGCGGGGGTCAGGCGGGTGCCTGGCCGCCGTCGGGCCGGGCTCCGTCGCCGAAGCTGGCGAAATAGGCGGCGACCATGTCCTCGTCCCCATGGCCCTGAGCGGCGGCGCGCTCCAGCCGCTCGGCGCTCGCCGACGCCACGTCCAGCCGGACGCCGTTCTCGCGACCTGCCTCGACGATCAGACGCGCGTCCTTCGCCGCCGTCGTCACGGCGAACTGGGCGGGCGAGAGCCGGTCCTCGAGGACCAGGGCGGTCTTCGCCTTCAGGTATCCCATGTCGAGCGGGCCGCCGGCGATCAGGTCGAAGAACGTATGGGGGTCGACGGACAGGGCCTGCGACAGGGCGAGGACCTCGCCGGCCGCGGCGGTGGCGGCGATGACCCAGCTGTTGGCCACCAGCTTCAGGCGGGTGGCGCTGCCCGCACCGCCGTCCTCGCCGGTCCACACGGTCCGCGCGCCGACGGCGTCCAGGACGGGGGCCACCGCGCCGCGGCCGGCCGGCGGTCCCGCCGCGAGCACGGTCAGCTGACCGGCCTCCGCGGGCTGGCGGGTGCCCAGCACGGGTGCGTCGAAGAAGACCAGGTCGTGGGCGCGGGCGAAGGCGGCCAGCTCGCCGACGGCCTCGATCCCGGCGGTCGTCGACTGGACCCAGGCCGCCCCGGCGCGCAGCGCGGGCGCCGCCGCGCGCATGACCTCCAGTGCGGCGGAACCGTCGTACAGCATGGTCAGGACGACGTCCGCGCCCTCGACGGCCTCGGCGGGGGTGTCGACGACGCGCACGCCGTCCGCGGCGAGCGGCTCCGCCTTGGCGCGGGTGCGGTTCCAGGCGCGCACGCTGTGCCCGGCCCGGGCGAGGTTGCGGGCCATCGCGGCGCCCATGATGCCCGTGCCGAGGACGCTCACGGTCAGGTTGTCTGTCATGCCGTCAACCTACTTCGCGGCGGCGCTGACGAGGTCCCGCCGCACGCGCTGCGCCACCTCCGCGCCGCAGCCGACCGCCCATACTTGACCGTTCGTTCTCGATTGATCTAGCGTCACCCCCATGGCCAGGACCAAGGAATTCGATCCCGACGCGGCGCTGCAGTCGGCCCTGGAGCTGTTCTGGCGGCGCGGCTACAAGGCCACGTCGATGGCGGATCTCGTCGCGCACCTCGGGATCGGGCGGGCCAGCGTCTACGCGACCTTCGGCACCAAGCACGAGCTGTACCTCAAGGCGCTCGACCGGTACGGGGAGACGCATCAGCCGCTGCTCCTGCGCGAGTTGTCGCAACCGGGGCCGGCGCTGCCCGCGGTCCGCGCGGTGGTGCGGCGGTTCACGGCGGAGGCCACCGACGAGAGGCGCCGCGGGTACGGGTGCCTCGTCACCAACACGGCGGCCGAACTGGCCCCGCACGACCCGGCCGCCGCTCGGCGCGTCGAGCTGAGCTGGGAGCATCTGGAGACGCTGCTGCAGTCGGCGCTGGTGCGCGCGCAGGCCCAGGGCGAACTGCCCGCCGGACGTGATCCGTCGGCTCTGGCCCGCATGCTGTTGGTGCTGCTGCAGGGGGTGCGGGTGGTCGGCAAGGCGTCCCCCGACCCGGCGCGGCTGCGGGACGCGGCGGAGCAGGCGCTCACCCTGCTGGACTGACGCGTTCGCCAACCGTCCCCGCTCTCCTGTCGGTGTCCCCACCCGTCTCCTGCTCAGCACCGCACCCCTCGGGCGTGGTTTCACTCGCCGCCATACTGGAACGATCGGTCTTGAAAGGACTGGCATGTCTCGTACCCGTTTCTCCGGTCGTACCGCGCTCGTCACCGGAGCCGGCTCCGGCATCGGCCGGGCTGTCGCCCTCGCCCTCGCCGCCGAGGGGGCGCGGGTCGTCGTCGCCGGTCGTACCCGGACCCCGCTCGACGAGACGGTCACGCTCGTCGAGCGGACCGGCGGAACGGCGCTCGCCCACGTCGCCGACGTCACCCGCGCCGCCGACCTGGACGCCGTCGTCCGGGCGGCCGTCGACCGCTTCGGCTCGCTCGACGTCGCCGTCAACAACGCGGGCGTGCTGCGCGCGGGACGCCCGCTCGCCGACGTCGACGAGGAGGACTGGCGGACGGTGCTCGACACCAACCTCACCGGCGTCTTCCTCGCCCTGCGGGCCGAAGTCCGGCAGATGCGGACGCAGCCGGCCGGCGGCGCCATCGTCAACGTCTCGGCCAACATCGGCGCACACCGGCAGGTGCGGGGGCTGACCGCCTACGCCGCGAGCAAGGCGGCGGTGACCGCGCTCACGCGCGGGGCCGCGCTGGAGCACATCGGGGACGGCGTCCGGATCAACGCCGTCAGCCCCGGCGCGTCCGCGACGGCCATGTCCCTGCGGCCCGGCGAGTCCGAGGCGGAGCGAGCCCTGCGGATGGAGGAGGAGTCGCCGCTGGGCCGGGTCTCCTCGACACAGGAGGTGGCGCGGGCGGTGCTGTACCTGGCGTCGGACGACGCGTCCTCCGTCGTGGGCGCCGACCTCGTGGTCGACGGCGGGGCCGCGCTGTAGGCCCCGCGCCTCACCCGGCGGCCAGCGCCCCCAGCGGGTCGTCCAGCACCGGCTGCCAGGCCAGCTCGGCCGCGCCGACCAGACTGTTGTGGTCGAGGGAGCAGGCGAGGATGGGCACCCCGCCGCCGTGGCCCCACAGGCTGCGGTCGGAGACGACCGCGCGCAGCCGGTCGGGGTCGGCGTCCAGGAGGGTGCCGTGCAGGCCGCCGAGGACGATGCGGTCGGGGTTGAGGATGTTCACCAGGCCCGCGAGACCCAGGCCGAGCCGGTCGATCAGGGCCTCGACGGCGGTGCGGACGACCGGATCGCCGTACTCCTCGCGGATCAGTTCGTCGGCCTGCTGCAGCAGGGAGCCCTCGGGGCCCGGCTCGCGGCCGGCGGCGGTGAGGAGGGCGAGCGGATCGGCCTCGACGTCGAGGCAGCCGCGGCTGCCGCAGTGGCAGGGGCGGCCCTCGGGGTTGACGGTGAGGTGGCCGACTTCGAGGGCGAGGCCCGAACTGCCCGTGTGCAGACGGCCGTCGAGCACCAGCGCGCCGCCGACGCCCCGATGCCCGGTGGCCACGCAGAGCAGATCGCGGGCGCCGCGTCCCGCACCGTGCCGGTGCTCGGCCAGCGCGGCCAGATTGACGTCGTTGGCCGCGAAGGCGGGGCCGGCGATGCCCGCGGCCCGGATCCGCTCGGCGAAGATCTCCCGTACCGGCGCGCCCACCGGCCAGGCCAGATGCAGCGGGTTCAGCGCCAGCCCCTCGGGTTCGGTGACCGCGGACGGCACGGCGAGGCCCGCGCCCACGCAGCGCCTGCCGGTCCGCCGCAGCAGATCCGCCCCCGCGTCGACGGCGGCGCCGAGCACCTTGGCCGGATCGGCGTCGACGGTCTCGCAGCTGGGCGTCGTGGCGACGATCCGCCCGCCGAGGCCGACCAGCGCGGCCCGGAACCCGTCGGAGTGGACCTGCGCGGCCAGCACGACCGGGCCTTCCCGCGCGACCTCCAGCCGGTGCGAGGGGCGGCCCTGCGAGCCCGTCGCCGCCGCGGGCCGGGCGTCCACCCGGATCAGCCCCAGCGCCTCCAGCTCCGCGGCCACCGCGCCGGCCGTCGCCCGGGTGACGCCGAGTTCGGCGGTGAGCACGGCGCGGGTGGGCGCCCGCCCGGTGTGCACGAGCTCCAGCGCGGGCCCGAGCGCTCCGCGCCCCCGGTCCAACCGCGCCCTCGACGTGGTCCCTTCCCCCGCCGGCCGGGGGTCCGCCTTGCCGCTCATGGAGGCGAGTCTCCCATGATCCGCTTCGTCAGGCGGCGTCCGGGAAGCCGCTGACGCGCAGGGTGACGTTCAGCCGTCCGGCGAGCCCCAGTCCGGCCGGGGCCGTGCCCGGAAGCACCCGCGGCACCCCGTGGTACGCGAGCCTGGACGCTCCCCCGAACACGAACAGGTCGCCGCTGCGCAGTTCGACGTCGGTATAGGGCCGGGCGCGCGTGCGCGTGTTGCCGAAGCGGAAGACGCAGGCGTCGCCGAGGCTGAGGGAGACCACGGGCGCCGTGGCCCGCTCGTCGGCGTCACGGTGCATGCCCATCCGGGCGTCGCCCTCGTAGAAGTTGATCAGGGCGATGTCGTACGCGGCCCCCGCCGCCTCCGCCGGACCCAGTGCCTCGGTCACGGCGCGCCGGCCCAGCTCGCCCAGCCAGGCCGGGAAGGGCTTGACGGGCGCGCCGTCGCCGTCGGCGACCGTACGGGCGTAGGCGTACGGGTACCAGTGCCAGCCCAGGCAGACCTGGCGTGCGGTCATCTCGCCGCCGCCGGGTGTGCGGACCGTGCGCAGACCGGCCGGCGGACGGGCCCAGTCCCGGCAGGCCCGCAACAGCTCGCGCTGGCGGTGCCCGTCCAGCCAGTCGGGCACGTGCACCGCGCCCGGCGCGACCTGCGCCCGCTCCCGCGGAAACAGCTCGGCGTCCATGACCCCATCCTCCTCCTCGGCTCCGACACCCGGCTTGATCTGCGGCTCGGCTAGCCTTGACCCACGATGAACGACCCTATGACGACGCCGTGGGGCGAGGTCGCCCTGACCCGCTTCCCCGAGGATCCGCGCGAGGCGCTGCGCGCCTGGGACGCCTCCGACGCGTATCTGCTCAGACACCTCGCGGCGGCGAACGTCCCGCTGAGCGGCACCGTGGTGGTGCTGGGCGACCGCTGGGGCGCGCTGGTCACGGCGCTCGCGGAGCACCGCCCGACCCAGATCACCGACTCCTGGCTGGGGCAGGAGGCGACCCGGGCGAACCTGGCGCGGGCCGGCGTCGAGGCCGGAGCCGTCCGGCTGCTCACCACCCGGGATCCGGCGCCGGAGCGGATCGACGTGCTGCTGGTCAGGGTGCCCAAGAGCCTCGCGCTGCTGGAGGACCAGTTGCTGCGGCTGGCGCCCGCCCTGCACGCGGACACGGTCGTCGTCGGCGCCGGCATGGTGAAGGAGATCCACACCTCGACGCTGCGGCTGTTCGAGCGGATCATCGGGCCGACCCGGACCTCTCTCGCCGAGCAGAAGGCCCGGCTGGTGTTCTGCACCCCGGATCCGTCGCTCAGGCGTCCTCGCAACCCGTGGCCGTACACCTACGACCTGCCCGAGGACGTCGGCGGCATGCTCGCCGGCCGTCCGGTCGTCAACCACGCGGGCGTGTTCTGCGCCGACCGGCTCGACATCGGCACCCGGTTCTTCCTGCGGCACCTGCCGGACACCGCGGGCCGGCGCCGGGTCGTCGACCTGGGGTGCGGCAACGGGGTCGTCGGCACGGCGGTGGCGCTGGCGGACCCGGCGGCCGAGGTGCTGTTCACGGACGAGTCGTTCCAGGCGGTGGCGTCGGCTGAAGCCACCTACCGGGCGAACGGGGCTGCGGGACACGCCGAGTTCCGGGTCGGCGACGGCCTGGCGGGGGTGGCCGACGGCAGTGTGGACGTCGTGCTGAACAACCCGCCGTTCCACTCCCATCAGGCGACGACGGACGCGACGGCGTGGCGCATGTTCACCGGGGCGCGGCGCGCGCTGCGGCCGGGCGGCGAACTGTGGGTGGTGGGCAACCGGCACCTGGGCTACCACCTGAAGCTCAAGCGGCTGTTCGGCGCCTGTGAAACCGTCGCCGGCGACCGCAAGTTCGTGGTGCTCAAGGCGGTCAGGCGGGGATGAGTCCCACGCCGACGAGGATCCGCTCGACGGTACGGGCCAAGGCCTCGCGACCCGCGCTCAGACAGGCACGACGGGCGCGCCGGCCGCCTGCCCCCCATTACCTTTTTGGTTGCCCCGCAATGGGGCGCCCGGCCTTCGGAGTTGG
>NZ_JBHVYK010000154.1:0-8523 GCF_042880855.1 Streptomyces sp. NPDC058291 | reverse complement strand
CGGCCGGTCCCACCCCCTCCGTGGGACCGGCCGCGCCGGCGCGGCTACTCCGCCACCGGCAGCCGCGCCCCGTCCCGCAGGAACAGCGGGAGCCGGTCCAGCGGGGCGTCGACCGTCACGGACGAACCGCCTTCGTAGGTCTCGCCCGTCCACGCGTCGGTCCAGACCGCGCCCGCCGGCAGGTGCACCGCGCGGTCCGTGGCCCCCGCCGTCAGCACCGGGGCGACGAGCAGGTCTCGGCCGAAGAGGTAGGCGTCGTCCACCGACCAGGCCGCCCGGTCGTCGGGGAACTCCAGGAACAGCGGCCGCATCGGCGGCAGGCCCTCCTCGTGCGCCTCGCGCATCACCCGCAGCACATACGGCTTGAGCCGCTCGCGAAGCCGCAGGTACTTCTCCAGGATCGCGCCGGCCTCCTCACCGTAGGACCACACCTCGTTCGGACCGCCCGTCATGTCCGGGCCCAGCGGCATGCCGGGGTCGCGGAAGCCGTGCAGCCGCATCAGCGGCGACAGCGCGCCGAACTGGAACCAGCGGACCATGACCTCCCGGTACTCCGGGTCGTTCGGGTCGCCGCCGTGGAAGCCGCCGATGTCGGTGTTCCACCACGGGATGCCCGACAGCGCGGTGTTCAGGCCGGCCGCGATCTGACGGCGCAGGGTCGGGAAGTCGGTGCCGATGTCACCGGACCACAGGGCGGCGCCGTAGCGCTGACTGCCCGCCCACGCCGAACGGTTGAGGCTGACGATCTCCTCCTCGCCGGCCGCGCGCAGCCCCTCGTAGAAGGTGCGGGCGTTGTCGGCCGGGTAGATGTTGCCGACCTCCAGGCCCGGGCCCGCCCAGTACCGCAGGTTCTCCGGGAAACCGGGCTTCAGCTCGGGCTCGCAGGCGTCCAGCCAGAACGCCGTGATGCCGTACGGGGTGAGGTAGTTGTCGCGGATCTTCGACCAGAGGAACTCCCGGGCCTCGGGGTTCGTCGCGTCGTAGAACGCCACCTGGACGGTCGAGGCGACGCCCTTGTCCGGCCAGTCGGCATGGGCCATCGGGCCGTACTGGGTGCCGATGAAGTAGCCGCGCTGCTCCATCACCTGATGGTTCTCGCTCAGCGGCGACACCGACGGCCACACGCTCACCACCAACTTCACCCCGAGCTCGTCCAGTTCACGGACCATCGCCGCCGGGTCGGGCCACTCGCTCGGATCGAACTTCCACTCGCCGAGGTGCGTCCAGTGGAAGAAGTCGCAGACGATCGCGTCCAGGGGCAGGCCCCGGCGCTTGTACTCGCGTGCCACGCCGAGGAGTTCGTCCTGGGTGCGGTAGCGCAGCTTGCACTGCCAGAACCCGGCCGCCCACTCCGGCAGCATCGGGGTGCGGCCGGTGACCGCGCTGTAGCGGCGCTGGGCGTCGGCCGGGACGCCGGCCGTGATCCAGTAGTCGATCTGACGAGCGGAGTCCGCGACCCAGCGGGTGCCGTTGCCGGCCAGCTCGACGCGGCCGATCGCCGGGTTGTTCCACAGCAGCGTGTAACCACGGCTGGAGGTGAGCACCGGGATGCCGACCTCGGCGTTGCGCTGGACCAGGTCCAGGACCAGGCCCTTCTGGTCGAACCGGCCGTGCTGGTGCTGGCCCAGTCCGTACAGCTTCTCGTCCTCGTACGCGGCGAACCGCTGTTCCAGGCGGTGATGGCCGTTGCCTACCGCCGTGTAGAGGCGCGAGCCCGGCCACCAGAAGTGGGCGCGCTCCTCGGCCAGGATCTCCGTGCCGTCGTCCGTGCGCACGAAGCGGATCAGGCCCTCGGCGCTCACCTCGACGGTGAGCGCGCCGACCGTCAGCCGCCCCTCGTCGTCACCGGTCTTGACGGTGCTCTCGGTGGCCGGCGGCTCGTCGAGCAGCGCGCCCGGCAGCCCGTGCAGGATCGGTCCGCCGAGCCGGGCGCGCACCCGGACGGCGTCCGGACCCCAGGGTTCGACGCGCAGGGTCTCCTGGCGGCCGCTCCACTCCAGCGCGCCGCCTTGCTCACGGAAGGTGCCGACGGTGGGGGAGGACTGCGCGAGGCTGACCTGGGGCGGGCTTTCGGCGGGCTGGTTCATGTGGAGTGCTCCTTGAAGGAGTGCAGACATGGCGGTGCCCCGGCGAGGGCACGACGGCGACAAAGCGGGGGTGGCTCAGGAGGCGACGGAGACCGGTCCGGTGCTGGCCCGGACCGTCAGCTCGGGCGCGATCAGCACGACCTCGTCGCCGCCGTGTCCCTCCAGCTTGGCGACCAGGCGTTCCACCGCGTGCCGGCCCATCTCCTGCGCGGGGATGGCGACGGAGGTCAGCCGCACCGAGGCCTGGACGGCGACCTGGTCGGGGCAGATCGCCACCACCGAGACGTCCTCAGGCACGGCCCGGCCCTGCTGCCGCAGCAGGGCGAGCAGCGGTTCCACCGCCGACTCGTTCTGCACGACGAACCCGGTGGTGCCCGGACGCTCGTCGAGGATCCGGGCCAGGGTCGCGGCCATCGCGTCGTAGCCGCCCTCGCAGGGGCGGTGCAGCAGCCGCAGGCCCAGCTCCCTCGCCCGGCCCCGCAGCCCGTCGAGCGTGCGCTCGGCGAAGCCGGTGTGCCGTTCGTAGACCGCCGGGGCCTCGCCGATGACGGCGATGTCGCGGTGACCGAGGGTGGCCAGGTGCTCCACGCACAGCGCGCCGGTCGCCCCGAAGTCCAGGTCGACGCAGGTCAGCCCGGAGGTGTCGGCCGGCAGACCGATCAGGACGGACGGCTGGTCGGTGGAGCGCAGCAGGGGCAGCCGCTCGTCGTCGAGTTCGACGTCCATCAGGATCATCGCGTCGGCGAGCCCGCTGCCGGTGACGCGGCGGACCGCGTCGGAGCCCTCCTCGCCGGTGAGCAGCAGGACGTCGTACCCGTGCGTGCGGGCCGTCGTGGCCACCGCGATGGCGATCTCCATCATCACCGGCACGTAGATGTCGGTGCGCAGCGGGATCATCAGCGCGATGATGTTCGACCTGCTGCTGGCCAGGGCGCGCGCGCCCGCGTTCGGGTGGTAGCCGAGTTCCCGGATGCTCTGTTCGACGCGCTGCCGGGTGGTCGTGGAGATGGACCGCTTGCCACTGAGGCAATAGCTCACCGTGCTCGCCGAGACTCCGGCGTGCTGGGCGACCTCGGCGAGGGTGACCATCCAGCTCTCCAAGTTTGTGAAGCGCTTCGACAGTGCGCAGGGCGAACAAAGGCGGGTGAGGGTGGTTCGACAGTAGCTCTAGCGCGAGTGGGTGTCCATAGGTTGTCGAAGCGCTTCGACAGCGACTTGTGGGAGATTGGTGGAGAAGGGTACGGGAAGCTGCCACGGGAGTCGCCCACACCCGTTCGGCGCAGACCGCGCGGCGCCGGGAAGGGCCGTCCCGGCCCGCGTCCGGGGGCCGCGATCCGCCGGAGCGCCGCCGCTGCGGACCGAAGCCGCCGGGCCCGGGCCCGCTCGAAGGCGCGCGCGTGGGGTGGCCACCGCGGCCCGGATCGGGTACCAACGATCGGGTAGCACCCATCGGTAACCAAATGTGGCCCGAGATCCCGATTCGCGGCGAGGTGAGCCTCATGTCCGCACCACCCCTCAAGAAACCCACCGTCACCGAGCGTGAGGCCCGTCAGGTCGCCGAGGCCGCCCGGGAGCAGGACTGGCGCAAGCCCAGCTTCGCCAAGGAGCTGTTCCTCGGCCGCTTCCGCCTCGACCTCGTCCACCCGCATCCGGTCCCCTCCGCGGAGGCCGTCCGGCGCGGCGAGGCGTTCCTGGCCAAGCTCCGCGACTTCTGCGAGACGCAGGTGGACGCGGCCCGCATCGAACGCGAGGCCCGCATCCCCGACGAGGTCGTGCGCGGGCTCAAGGAGCTCGGCGCCCTCGGCATGAAGATCGACCCCAAGTACGGCGGCCTCGGCCTCACCCAGGTGTACTACAACAAGGCCCTGGCTCTGGTGGGCTCGGTCAGCCCGGCCGTCGGCGTGCTGCTGTCGGCGCACCAGTCGATCGGCGTGCCGCAGCCGCTGAAGATGTTCGGCACCCCCGAGCAGAAGCAGAAGTTCCTGCCCCGCTGCGCCACCACCGACATCAGCGCCTTCCTCCTCACCGAGCCGGACGTCGGCTCAGACCCCGCACGCCTGGCGACCAGCGCGGTGCCCGACGGGGACGACTACGTCCTCGACGGGGTGAAGCTGTGGACCACCAACGGCGTGGTCGCCGACCTGCTGGTCGTGATGGCGCGGGTGCCCAGGAGCGAGGGGCACAGGGGCGGCATCACCGCCTTCGTCGTGGAGAGCGACTCGCCGGGCATCACCGTCGAGAACCGCAACGCCTTCATGGGCCTGCGCGGCATCGAGAACGGCGTCACCCGCTTCCACCAGGTCCGGGTCCCCGCCGCGAACCGCGTCGGCCCCGAGGGCGCGGGCCTGAAGATCGCCCTGACCACGCTCAACACCGGCCGGCTCTCGCTGCCCGCGTCCTGCGTGGCGGCCGGCAAGTGGTGCCTGAAGATCGCCCGCGAGTGGTCGGCCGCCCGCGAGCAGTGGGGCAAGCCGATCGCCCACCACGAGGCGGTCGGCGCGAAGATCTCCTTCATCGCGGCGACCACCTTCGCGCTGGAGGCGGTGCTCGACCTGTCCTCGCAGATGTCCGACGAGGACCGCAACGACATCCGCATCGAGGGCGCGCTGGCCAAGCTCTTCGCCTCCGAGATGGGCTGGCGCATGGCCGACGAGCTGGTCCAGATCCGCGGCGGCCGCGGCTTCGAGACGGCGGAGTCCCTCGCCGCCCGCGGCGAGAAGGCGGTCCCGGCCGAACAGGTGCTGCGCGACCTGCGGATCAACCGCATCTTCGAGGGCTCGACGGAGATCATGCACCTCCTCATCGCCCGCGAGGCCGTCGACGCCCACCTCTCGGTGGCCGGCGACCTCATCGACCCCGACAAGTCCCTCCAGGACAAGGCGAAGGCGGGTGCGAACGCCGGCGTCTTCTACGCCAAGTGGCTGCCGAAGCTGGTCGCCGGACCAGGGCAACTGCCTTCGTCCTACGCGGAGTTCAAGCACGCAGGCGTCGACCTGTCGCCGCACCTGCGGCACGTCGAGCGGCACGCCCGCAAGCTCGCCCGCTCCACCTTCTACGCCATGTCCCGCTGGCAGGGCCGGATGGAGACCAAGCAGGGCTTCCTCGGCCGGATCGTCGACATCGGCGCGGAACTGTTCGCGATGAGCGCGGCCTGCGTGCGCGCCGAACTGCTGCGCTCGCGCGGCGAGAACGGCCGCGAGGCCTACCAGCTGGCCGACGTGTTCTGCCGGCAGTCCCGCATCCGCGTCGACGAGCTCTTCGCGCGTCTGTGGCACAACACCGACGAACTGGACCGCAAGGTCGTCAAGGGTGTCATGGCGGGCGCCTACGAGTGGCTGGAACAGGGCATCGTCGATCCCTCCGGGGACGGCCCCTGGATCGCCGACGCCGCCCCCGGCCCCAGCGACCGGGAGAACGTCCACCGCCCGATCAGGTGAGCCGTCGAACACGCTTGCTCTCTTCGCAGGCCGCAGGGCGTCCCCCCGGGGACGCCCTGTCCTGCCGTTCGCCGCGTGCGGCGACAATGGGGGGATGAGCGACAGTCCAGCCCCCCTCGCCGACCCGCATCTCGTCTACGACCCCGTCGTGGGCGACGGCCCCAAGGACGTGGTGATCCTCGGATCCACCGGCTCGATCGGGACCCAGGCCATCGACCTCGTACTGCGCCATCCGGACCGCTTCCGGGTGACCGGCCTGTCCGCCAACGGCGGCCGGGTCGCCCTCCTCGCCGAGCAGGCCCGCCGGCTGCGGGTCCGGACCGTCGCGGTCGCCCGCGAGGACGTCGTGCCCGCCCTGCGCGAGGCGCTGGCCGCCGAGTACGGCACGGGAGAGCCGCTGCCCGAGATCCTCGCCGGCGCCGGCGCGGCCACCGAGCTCGCCGCGTCCGACTGCCACACCGTGCTGAACGGCATCACCGGCTCCATCGGCCTCGCGCCCACCCTCGCCGCCCTGGAGGCGGGCCGCACCCTCGCGCTCGCCAACAAGGAGTCGCTCATCGTCGGCGGCCCGCTGGTCAAGGCGCTCGCGAAGCCGGGGCAGATCATCCCGGTGGACTCCGAGCACGCGGCGCTCTTCCAGTGCCTGGCCGCCGGCACCCGGGCCGACGTCCGCAAGCTGGTCGTCACCGCCTCCGGCGGTCCCTTCCGCGGCCGGACGAAGGCGGAACTGGCCGACGTGACGGTCGAGGACGCCCTCGCCCACCCCACCTGGTCCATGGGCCCGGTGATCACGATCAACTCCGCGACGCTCGTCAACAAGGGCCTGGAGGTCATCGAAGCCCACCTGCTCTACGACATTCCCTTCTCGCGCATTGAGGTGGTCGTCCACCCGCAGTCGTATGTCCACTCGATGGTTGAGTTCACGGACGGATCGACACTGGCGCAGGCGACGCCCCCCGACATGCGCGGGCCGATCGCCGTCGGCCTCGGCTGGCCCGGGCGCGTCCCCGAAGCCGCGCCCGCCTTCGACTGGAGCACCGCGTCGACGTGGGAGTTCTTCCCGCTCGACGAGGAGGCCTTCCCCTCGGTCGGCCTCGCCCGGCACGTGGGCGAGCTCGCGGGCACGGCCCCGGCGGTGTTCAATGCCGCCAACGAGGAGTGCGTGGAGGCGTTCCGCAGGGGCGCGCTGCCGTTCAACGGCATCATGGAGACCGTCACCCGGGTCGTGCACGAGCACGGCACGCCGGTGACGGGAACTTCACTGACCGTGCCGGACGTCCTCGAAGCGGAGACCTGGGCACGGGCCCGGGCCCAAGAACTGACGGCTACCGCGGAGGCGCGTGCATGACAGCCCTGATGATGATCCTCGGCATAGTCGTCTTCGCGGCGGGGCTGCTCTTCTCGATCGCCTGGCACGAGCTGGGGCACCTGTCCACGGCCAAGCTCTTCGGCATCCGGGTCCCGCAGTACATGGTCGGCTTCGGGCCGACCGTCTTCTCGCGCAAGAAGGGCGACACCGAGTACGGCGTCAAGGCCGTCCCGCTGGGCGGCTACATCCGCATGATCGGCATGTTCCCGCCCGGCGACGACGGCCGGATCACGGCCCGCTCCACCTCGCCCTGGCGCGGCATGATCGAGGACGCCCGCTCGGCGGCCTACGAGGAGCTGCAGCCCGGCGACGAGACGCGCATGTTCTACACCCGCAAGCCGTGGAAACGCGTCATCGTCATGTTCGCCGGACCGTTCATGAACCTGATCCTCGCGATCGGCCTGTTCCTCACGGTCCTGATGGGCTTCGGCATCTCCCAGCAGACCACCAGCGTCAGCTCGGTCTCCCCGTGCGTCATCGCACAGAGCCAGAACCGTGACGCGTGCAAGCCGACCGACCCGGCCTCCCCGGCCGCGGCCGCCGGCATGAAGCCGGGCGACAGGATCGTCTCCTTCGCCGGTCACCGGACGGACGACTGGGACACCCTCTCCGACCTGATCCGGGTCAGCGCCGGCAAGGACGTGGCGATCGTCGTCGACCGCAAGGGCCGGGAACTGACCCTGCACGCGAAGATCGCCACCAACATGGTCGCCCAGAAGGACTCCAGCGGGGCCTACGTCCAGGGCAAGTACGTCAAGGCCGGATTCCTCGGCTTCAGCGCGGCCAACGGCGTCGTCAAACAGGACTTCGGCGACTCCGTGTCCTGGATGACCGACCGGGTCGGCGAGGCCGTGGACTCCCTCGCCGCCCTGCCCGGCAAGATCCCGGCCCTGTGGAACGCGGCCTTCGACGGCGCCCCCCGCGAGCCCGACTCGCCCATGGGCGTGGTGGGCGCGGCCCGCGTCGGCGGAGAGATCTTCACCCTGGACATCCCCGCCTCGCAGCAGCTCGCCCTGGCCGTGATGCTCGTCGCCGGCTTCAACCTGTCCCTCTTCCTGTTCAACATGCTCCCGCTGCTGCCCCTGGACGGCGGGCACATCGCGGGCGCCCTGTGGGAGTCGCTGCGCCGCAACCTCGCCAGGGTCATGCGCAGGCCGGACCCGGGCCCCTTCGACGTGGCGAAGCTGATGCCGGTCGCGTACGTGGTGGCGGGCATCTTCATCTGCTTCACCGTGCTCGTCCTGATCGCGGACGTCGTCAACCCGGTGAAGATCTCGTAGCGGCAGGCCTCGCCGCCCCCGGCGGCCGGCGGCTCGCGACGGCCCGGCACTTTCCTCGTGCCGGGCCGTCCCGCGTTCCAGGGGATCGACGGCCGGGGGGTGCCCCGCCCGGGTGGTTCCCGGGTGCGGGAGTGCTCCCGGCCCGGCCGGTGCCGTAATCTCGAAGCCTGGAACCCGCCTGAAGACGGGACCTGGGCCTTGATCCACGACTTGGGGTTGCACAGCAGATGACTGCGATTTCTCTCGGCATGCCGTCCGTTCCGACCAAGCTCGCCGAGCGCCGCAAGAGCCGGCAGATCCAGGTCGGCTCCGTGGCGGTGGGCGGAGACGCGCCGGTGTCGGTGCAGTCG
>NZ_JBHVYK010000153.1:0-9195 GCF_042880855.1 Streptomyces sp. NPDC058291 | reverse complement strand
GGGCCCCCCCCCAAACCCCCCCCCACAAACCCCCCCACACCGTGGGGGGCGCCCCCCCCCACCCCCGGGGGGGGGGGCCCCCCCCCGGCCCCCCACCACCGGCGTTTTCCGGGCCCGCGAGGCGCTCTTGACTCGATCATGAACTGTCATGAGCCTGGCAGGGTTCGCTGCTGTGGCGAACGCAGGCAAGGGGGGTTCATGAGACGAAGAGCGAGATCGATCCTCGCTGTCGGCGCGCTGCTGCTCGGTGGAGCGGCGCTCGCACCCGTCGCCCAGGCACAGCCCGGCGCCACACCGAAGCCCGACACCGACGAGGTCAAGGTCTTCCGCGCCGACGTCACCCAGCAGCAGGTACCCCTGCTGCTGGCGGCCGGCCAGGACGGTCAGGAACTCAGCGAGCAGGTGCCCCGCAAGGGCACCGCGACGGTCGAGGTCTACCTCACCGACGAGCAGGCGGAGAAGCTCGGGAAGCAGGGCGTCGAGCTCACCGAGCACACCCTTTCGGCCACCGCGGAGAACCGCCTCGACGCGGCCGCCGACGGGGTGTTCCGCCCCTACAGCGGCGGCGGCGGCCTCAAGGAGGAGATCCTGCGCACCGGCCGGGAGAACCCGGGCCTCACCAAGGTCGTCTCCATCGGCAAAACCATCGGCGGCCAGGACATCCTCGCGCTCAAACTGACCGGGAACGCGAAGAAGTCGAAGGACGGCTCCAAGCCCGCGGTGCTGTACATGTCCAACCAGCACGCGCGGGAGTGGATCACCCCGGAGATGACCCGCCGGCTGATGCACTACTACCTGGACCACTACAGGACCGACCGGCGCGTCAGGAAGATCGTCGACTCCAGCGAGCTGTGGTTCGTCCTGTCGGCCAACCCCGACGGCTACGACTACACCTTCCAGGACCCCGCCGACCGGCTCTGGCGCAAGAACCTGCGGGACGTCAACGGCGACGGCGTGATCGCCACCGGCGACGGCGTCGACCTCAACCGCAACTTCGCCTACAAGTGGGGCTACGACAACGAGGGTTCGTCGCCCAACCCGACCAGCGAGACCTACCGCGGCGCGAGTCCCGCATCCGAGCCCGAGACCAAGGCGCTCGACGCCTTCGAGAAGCGGATCGGCTTCACGTACGGCATCAACTACCACTCCGCCGCCGAGCTGCTGCTCTACGGCGTCGGCTGGCAGGTCGCCACCGACACGCCCGACGACGTCGCCTACAAGGCGCTCGCCGGCACGCCCGACAACTCCGCGGTCCCGGGCTACCACCCGCAGGTCTCCTCGGAGCTGTACACCACCAACGGCGAGGCGGACGGCCACGCCGCGAACGTCAACGGCATGGGGATGTTCACTCCCGAGATGTCGACCTGCCAGACCGCGTCGAACCTCGACCCGGGCGACCGGTGGAACGCGGCCGACTGCCAGTCGGTGTTCAACTTCCCCGACGACGAGAAGCTGATCCAGAGCGAGTTCGCCAAGAACGTCCCGTTCGCGCTCTCCGTCGCCGAGTCCGTCGCCCACCCCGACCAGCCGACGTCCTCGGTCGGACTGTCCGCCGCCGACTTCACCCCGGCGCCGTTCACCACCTCGTACGCGACCGGCTCCGGCCAGGAGGTCTCCGTCGTCGTACGGAAGGCGATCCGCCACAAGGAGCTCAAGTACCGCGTCGACGGCGGCCGCACGCGGGAGCGGGCGCTCAAGCCCTGGAAGGGCGGCGAGACCTACGGCGGGGACGACAACCTTCTCTACGACGAGTACCGGGCCACGGTGCGCGACGGCAAGCCGGGCGACAAGGTCGAGGTGTGGTTCACCGGCGAGACCAGGGCCGGCAAGAAGGTCTCCAGCTCCCATTTCACCTACTCGATCGTCCGGCGGCCCCGGGCCGACACGCTCGTCGTGGCCGAGGAGGGCGCGGCGGCGACCCAGGCGCAGACCTACGTCGACGCGCTGAAGGCCAACGGCCGCAAGGCGGTCGTCTGGGACGTCGCCGCCCAGGGCGCGCCCGACGCGCTCGGCGTGCTGAGCCACTTCGGCACGGTCGTCCACTACACGGGAGCGAGCGCCCCGGGCAACCCGACCCAGCTGCGACTGCGCGCCTTCCTCAACGAGGGCGGCAAGCTGATCGAGGCGGGGGAGCTGGCCGGCGGCAGCGTCGCCCTCGCCGACGGGACCCCGTCGAACGACTTCAGCCAGTACTACCTGGGCGCCTACTCCCGGACGTCCACCCCCGGCGCCACCGGCTTCACCGGTTCGGGTGAGCTGGGCGGCTTCGGCGGGGCGCTGGCGGCCGCGCCCGGCAACCCGCTGGACAAGGCCGGCACCTACGGCGTCACCTCGGACGAGCTGCCGGCCGCCGCGTACCCGCAGTTCGCCAGTGCCGGCGCCGGACAGTTCGCCGGGACGGTCAACCCCTACGGGCCGTACGCCGGCTCGTACATGGCCGCGGCCGTGCACACCGACGACGCCTACAAGCGCCTCACCCGCACCATCGACCTCAGCGGTGTGGGCACGGCGAGCAAGCCGGCCCTGCGCACCCGGCTGCTGTGGGACACCGAGCCCGGCTACGACAACGCGATCGTAGAGATCCACACGGTCGGGGGCGACGACTGGACCACGCTCCCCGAGGCGGGCGGAGCCACCGGCACCGCCGTGCCCGCGGAGTGCGGGGGCGGCTTCTACCTCGGCGAGCACCCGTGGCTGCGGCACTACCTCACCCTCGCCTCCGGCGACTGCGCCGCGACCGGCTCCACCGGCTCGTGGAACGCGCTGACCGGCGCGTCCAGCGGCTGGCAGCAGGTGAACTTCGACCTGAGCGCGTACGCGGGCAAGAAGGTCGAGGTGTCGATCGCCTATGTCACCGACCCCGGCAGCGGCGGCCACGGCGTCCTCGCGGACGACGCCTCGCTGGTCGTCGGCGGCAGCGCCACCGAGACCGAGGGCTTCGAGACGTCGCTGGGCGCCTGGAGGGCCAGCGGTCCGCCCGCGGGCAGCCCGGCCGTGCTGAAGGACTGGACGCGCACGGGCGTGCTCTTCCGGACCTACGGCGCGGTCACCACCGACGACACGGTGCTGCTGGGCTTCGGCCTGGAGCACCTCACCTCGGCGGCCGACCGCAAGGCGCTCATCGGCAGGGCGCTCGACTCACTTGACGGCTGACACGTCACTTGACGGCTGACACGCCGAAGTCAACTCGGTGTGAAGGTTCATGACCGAATCGAGTGACCGGGCCCGTCCGGCCCGGGCGGTCCGTACCCCTACTGGCGGGTACGGACCGCCGTGCCGTGTATGGGCCGACTCGATGTCACTCCGGCGGCCTCGGAGAGGTAGGGTCGGTGGTGGTCGGGGACATCCCAAATACAGCTCGCCGGCACTGCATGGGCCGGCGTACCAACGAGGAGATCGGTTCGTGACGATCCGCGTAGGCATCAACGGCTTTGGCCGCATCGGTCGTAACTACTTCCGCGCGCTGCTGGAGCAGGGTGCTGACATCGAGATCGTGGCTGTCAACGACCTGGGTGACACCGCGACCACCGCCCACCTGCTGAAGTACGACACCATCCTGGGCCGCCTCAAGGCCGAGGTGTCGCACACGGCAGACACGATCACCGTGGACGGCCACACCATCAAGGTGCTGTCCGAGCGCAACCCCGCCGACATCCCCTGGGGCGACCTCGGCGTCGACATCGTCATCGAGTCGACCGGCATCTTCACCAAGAAGGCCGACGCCGAGAAGCACATCGCGGGCGGCGCCAAGAAGGTCCTGATCTCGGCTCCGGCCAAGGACGAGGACATCACCATCGTGATGGGCGTCAACCAGGACAAGTACGACCCGGCGAACCACCACGTCATCTCCAACGCCTCCTGCACCACCAACTGTGTGGCGCCGATGGCCAAGGTCCTCGACGAGAACTTCGGCATCGTCAAGGGTCTGATGACGACGGTCCACGCGTACACCAACGACCAGCGCATCCTGGACTTCCCGCACTCGGACCTGCGCCGTGCCCGCGCCGCCGCCGAGAACATCATCCCGACCACGACGGGCGCCGCGAAGGCCACCGCCCTGGTCCTGCCGCAGCTCAAGGGCAAGCTCGACGGCATCGCGATGCGCGTCCCGGTCCCGACCGGCTCCGCCACCGACCTGGTCGTGACCCTCCAGCGCGAGGTCACCAAGGACGAGGTCAACGCCGCGTTCAAGAAGGCCTCCGAGGACGGCGACCTCAAGGGCTTCCTGACCTACACCGAGGACCCGATCGTCTCCTCGGACATCGTCGGCGACCCGTCGTCCTGCACCTTCGACTCCTCCCTGACCATGGTCCAGGAGGGCAACTCGGTGAAGATCCTCGGCTGGTACGACAACGAGTGGGGCTACTCCAACCGCCTCGTGGACCTGACGGTCTTCGTCGGCGGCCGGCTCTGATCCCCGGATCAGGCACCTCGACGTGAGCGCAGGGCTCGGGCGGCGCAGGGACGCGCCGCCCGAGCCCTGCGGCACGTACCGATCAGCCCCCTCGCGACGCGAGCGATCGCGAGCGATCACGAGCACCACGAGCCCTCCTCAGGAGTCCCCGTAATGAAGACGATCGACGAACTTCTCGCCGAAGGCGTCGCAGGCAAGCGGGTCTTCGTCCGCGCCGATCTGAACGTGCCGCTCGACGGCGGCGCCATCTCCGACGACGGCCGCATCCGCGCCGTCCTGCCCACCGTCAAGGCCCTCGCGGACGCGGGCGCCAAGGTGGTCGTCGCCTCGCACCTGGGCCGCCCCAAGGGCGCCCCGGACCCGGCGTTCTCCCTCGCCCCCGCCGCCACCCGGCTGGGCGAGCTGCTCGGCGCCCCCGTGGCCTTCGCGACCGACACGGTCGGCGAGTCCGCGCGCTCGACGGTCGGGGGCCTGGCCGACGGCCAGGTCGCCGTCATCGAGAACCTGCGCTTCAACGCGGGCGAGACCAGCAAGGACGACGCCGAGCGCGGCGCGTTCGCCGACCGGCTCGCCGAACTCGCCGACCTCTACGTGGGCGACGGCTTCGGCGCGGTGCACCGCAAGCACGCCTCCGTCTACGACCTCCCGGCCCGGCTGCCGCACGCGGCCGGCTTCCTGATCGCCACCGAGGTCGGCGTCCTGAAGAAGCTCACCGAGGACGTGCAGCGGCCGTACGTCGTCGCGCTCGGCGGCGCCAAGGTCTCCGACAAGCTCGCCGTCATCGACGAGCTGCTCGGCAAGGCCGACCGCATCCTCATCGGCGGCGGCATGGCCTACACCTTCCTCAAGGCCCAGGGCCACGAGGTCGGCATCTCCCTCCTGCAGGAGGACCAGGTCCCGGTCGTGCAGGAGTACATCGAGCGCGCGGAGAAGACCGGCGTCGAGCTGGTCCTGCCCGTCGACGTCCTGGTCTCCACGGAGTTCCCGGACCTGAAGGCGAAGGCCCCGACGAACCCCGCCACCGTCGCCGGGGACGCGATCCCGGCCGACCAGGAGGGTCTGGACATCGGTCCCGAGACCCGCAAGCTCTACGCCTCGAAGCTCGCCGACGCCGCCACCGTCTTCTGGAACGGCCCCATGGGCGTCTTCGAGCACCCCGACTACGCCGAGGGCACCAAGGCGGTCGCCCAGGCCCTCGTGGACTCCCCGGCCTTCACGGTCGTCGGCGGCGGCGACTCCGCCGCGGCCGTCCGCATCCTGGGCTTCGACGAGAACGCATTCGGCCACATCTCGACCGGCGGCGGCGCCTCCCTCGAATACCTCGAGGGCAAGACGCTCCCCGGCCTCGCCGCACTGGAGGACTGACCCCGCATGACCACTCGCACGCCGCTGATGGCGGGCAACTGGAAGATGAACCTCAACCACCTCGAGGCCATCGCCCATGTCCAGAAACTCGCCTTCGCCCTGGCCGACAAGGACTACGAGGCCGTCGAGGTCGCCGTCCTGCCGCCGTTCACCGACCTGCGCTCCGTGCAGACCCTGGTCGACGGCGACAAACTCAAGATCAAGTACGGCGCCCAGGACATCTCGGCGCAGGACTCCGGCGCCTACACCGGCGAGATCTCCGGCCCGATGCTCGCCAAGCTGAAGTGCACGTTCGTGGCGATCGGCCACTCCGAGCGCCGTCAGTACCACAACGAGACCGACGAGCTGGTGAACGCCAAGGTCAAGGCCGCCTACAAGCACGGTCTGACCCCGATCCTGTGCGTGGGCGAGGAGCTGGACGTCCGCGAGGCGGGCAACCACGTCTCCCACACCCTCGCTCAGGTCGAGGGCGGTCTGAAGGACCTGCCGGCCGAGCAGGCCGAGTCCGTCGTGATCGCCTACGAGCCCGTGTGGGCCATCGGCACCGGCAAGGTCTGCGGTGCCGAGGACGCGCAGGAGGTCTGCGCCGCCATCCGCGGCAAGATCGCCGAGCTGTACACCCAGGAGCTGGCCGACAAGGTCCGCATCCAGTACGGCGGCTCCGTGAAGTCGGGCAACGTCGCCGAGATCATGGCGCAGGCCGACATCGACGGCGCGCTGGTCGGAGGCGCCTCGCTGGACGCCGACGAGTTCGTCAAGATCGTGCGCTTCCGCGACCAGTGATCCCAGCGGTGAGTATGCGGTAGCGGCGATCCGTCGTACCCTTGCGGGGGCATAGCGCCATGCGGCGGAGCCGCAGAGGAACAACGCTATGCCCCCGTCGTCCGTCCGAGTCGTCATCCGAATCCGAGGAAGTTGGTCCAGCCGTGGTTTTGGGGTTCTCGATCGCCCTGATCGTCTTCAGCCTGCTGCTGATGCTGCTGGTGCTGATGCACAAGGGAAAGGGCGGCGGCCTCTCCGACATGTTCGGTGGCGGTATGCAGTCCTCCGTCGGCGGCTCCTCGGTGGCCGAGCGCAACCTCGACCGCATCACCGTGGTCGTCGGTCTGCTGTGGTTCACCTGCATCATCGTCCTGTGCATCGTGATGAAGACGAACAACTGATCAGCTTCTCACAGGCACGCACATTCCGGTACGTAAGGCCCCATGTTCGGTACGCGCAGCTGAGCGCGGCCTATCATGGGGCTTGCGTCTAGGTGGGGAAGCTGTAACTCCAATCACTGGACGCGCGTTGGGCCTTACGTAGACTGAGGCGCTCGCAGCGAAGCGAAACGCCGACTCGCTTCGCGGCACCATCACGCAGGGAGTTACGACCGTGGCAAGTGGCAACGCGATCCGAGGAAGCCGGGTCGGGGCGGGGCCGATGGGCGAGGCCGAGCGGGGCGAGTCCGCGCCCCGTCTGCGCATCTCCTTCTGGTGCTCCAACGGACACGAGACGGTGCCCAGCTTCGCCAGCGACGCGCAGGTTCCCGAGACCTGGGACTGCCCGCGCTGCGGCTTTCCCGCCGGACAGGACCGGGACAACCCCCCGGCCCCACCGCGCACCGAGCCCTACAAGACGCACCTCGCGTACGTGCGGGAGCGGCGCAGCGACGCGGACGGCGAGGCGATCCTCGCCGAGGCGCTCGCCAAACTGCGGGGCGAGATCTAGAAGTCGGGACCGGCCGGGAGCCTCAGGGCGCCCGGCCGCACTCGTTCACGGCCCGGACGGCCGTTCGTCCGCGGACCGGTTGTCAGTGGCGCCCTCTACGGTTTGCGCGGCGGTTCCCGTGTCTGCGGTGACCGGTCAGCCGTAAGGGGGAGTCGTGGCGAAGGTCGGTACGGCGGGAGTGCGCGCGCCCGCGTGGCGCGGGGGGTTCGGGCGGCTGTGGAGCGCCGCGGTGATCTCGCGCTTCGGGGACGCGCTGCGCGCTACCGCGTTGCCCCTGCTCGCCGTCCGTCTCACGGACGACCCGCTGGTCATCGCCTCCGTCACCGCCTGCGCCCACCTTCCCTGGCTGCTGTTCGGGCTGCTCGGCGGAGCCGTCGCCGACCGGGTCGACCAACGGCGCGCCATGTGGGCCGTGGACACCGCGCGCGGGTTCCTCGTCGCCGCCTTCGCGCTGGCCGTGGGCCTGGGCCAGGCCTCCGTCCCCCTGCTGCTGGCCCTGGCCTTCCTGCTGACCGCGCTTCAGACGCTCTTCGACAACGCCTCCACGGCACTGCTGCCCTCCCTGGTGGACGCGGAGGCCCTCGGCGGGGCCAACGCCCGTCTGATGACCGGCCAGCAGCTCGCGGGCGGACTGCTGGCCGGCCCGTTCGTGCCGCTGCTGCTCGGTCTCGGCGCGGCCGTGCCGTTCGCGGCCGACGCGGGCACGTATCTGCTGGCCGCGGCACTGGTGGCGTCCCTGCGGGTGCGGCCGCCCGAGCGGGAGCCGCGCCCGGCCGGCAGCACCCTGCGCGCCGAGATCGGCGAAGGCCTGCGCCATCTGTGGCGCGACCGGGTCCTGCGGCCGATCTGTCTGGCCACCCTGCTGTGCAACATCGGCATGGGCGCCCTGATCGCCACCCTGGTGCTGCATGTGACGCGCTGGCTGCACGCGGGCGACACGGAGTTCGCCGCCGCGATGACCGTGTACGCCGTCGGCAGCATCGGCGGCGGCTTCCTCGCCCAGCGGATCGCGCGCCGCGTCGGCCGGGCCCGCGCCCTGCTGCTCGGCGGGACGGTGCAGTCGGCGTCGCTGCTGCTCATGGGCGTCGTCCAGCACCTGGCCGCGCTGTTCGTGGGGATGCTGTTGCTCGGCTCCATGAACATGGTGTGGAACGTCAACCAGATCACGCTGATGCAGGAGCGCAGCCCGGCGCCCCTGGTGGGCCGCATCGCCTCCGCCTTCCGCACGGCCTCCGTCTCCGGCGCGCCTGCGGGCGCCCTGCTCGGCGGGGCGGCGGCCCGGGCCGCCGGCCTGAACGCGCCCGCGCTGCTCGCGGCCCTGCTCTTCGCGTTCGCCGTCGCCGCGTTGATACCCGCGGGCCGGGCGGACGTACCTGTCGGTGTGCCGCAAGGCGGCGCCGCGACAGCTCGCGCCGCCTCCTGATCAACTAGGTTGGGACCGGCGGGAGAATCCGTGCAAGGCAGCACGGACAGGTGAGGAAGGGCTGAAGTCCGACATGAACGCAGACGGCCGTACGAGGCTCGACCGGGCGCCCGAGTGGACCGCGCTGGCCGAACACCGCGCCCAACTCGGAAAGGTGCGGCTGCGCGAGCTGTTCGACGCCGACCCCGGGCGCGGCGCCGGATACACGCTGCAGGTCGGGGACCTGCACATCGACTACTCCAAGCACCTCGTCACCGATGAGACGCTCCGGCTCCTGCGGGAG
>NZ_JBHVYK010000152.1:0-9237 GCF_042880855.1 Streptomyces sp. NPDC058291 | reverse complement strand
AAGATCGTCGAGACCCTCATCGAGGAGGCCATGAAACTGGCCGAACAGATGGAACAGGACGGCGTCACCTCGGGCGAACCGTCGGTGTCGGTCGCGGGCTGACGGGGGCGACGGGGCTGTCGAGTCCCGGCCGGTGGCCGGCCTTCAGCCCGCCCGGGCACGTGAAGACGAGCGCCGACCGTGCCCACTCGGCCCGTCCGGCGTTCGAGGACGAGGCCCGTTCAGGGCCGACAGCGAGGGCCTGGGGGCGGCAGCCCCCGACAGAGGGCACGGCGAGCCGACGGCCACCGGCAGACGGACGGCGACCGAAGGCAGGGCGGCACCGCAAAGCTTCCGCAGGTACAGTGCGGAGATCAGCAGACCTGAGTGTGAGGCCCCGCGCGTGTTGACCC
Organism: Streptomyces sp. NPDC058291; assembly: GCF_042880855.1. NCBI lineage: Bacteria > Bacillati > Actinomycetota > Actinomycetes > Kitasatosporales > Streptomycetaceae > Streptomyces > Streptomyces sp. NPDC058291. The sequence goes on along the minus strand of NZ_JBHVYK010000152.1, from coordinate 8,845 downwards.
AGACCACCTCCCGGGTCCTCGAACCGAGCGACCTGGACGCCGCGCTCGCCGTCCTCGACCGCGAGCCGGTCGCCAACGCCTTCGTGGCCTCCCGGGTCCAGGTCGCGGGCCTCGACCCGTGGCGCCTCGGCGGCGAGATGTGGGGCTGGTACGAGGACGGCATGCTGACGTCGATGTGCTATGCGGGCGCCAACCTCGTCCCGATCTGCGCCACCCCCCGCGCCGTGCGCGCCTTCGCCGACCGGGCCCGCCGCGCCGGCCGCCGCTGCTCCTCCATCGTCGGCCCGGCCGAGCCGACGACCCAGCTGTGGCGCCTGCTCGAACCGCACTGGGGCCCGGCCCGCGAGGTGCGCGCCCGCCAGCCCCTCATGGTCACCGACCGCATGCCGGACGACGTCGCCCCGGATCCCTACGTCCGCCGCATCCGCAAGGACGAGGTGGACACGATCATGCCGGCGTGCGTGGCGATGTTCACCGAGGAGGTCGGGGTCTCCCCGATGGCCGGCGACGGCGGGCTCCTGTACCAGGCCCGGGTGGCCGAACTGGTCGGCTCCGGCCGCTCGTTCGCCCGTCTCGACGACCGGGGCAGGGTCGCCTTCAAGGCGGAGATCGGCGCGGCGACGTCCCAGGCCTGCCAGATCCAGGGCGTCTGGGTGGCCCCCGAGTACCGCGGCCAGGGTCTGGCGGTCCCCGGCATGGCGGCGGTCCTGCGCTACGCGCTGGCGGACGTGGCCCCCGTGGTGAGCCTCTACGTGAACGACTTCAACACCGCGGCCAGGCGGACGTACAGGAGGGTCGGCTTCCAGGAGGTCGGAGCCTTCACGAGCGTGCTCTTTTGACGCCCCTGTAGGCTCCCCGCCATGGACCTCGTCATCGGCCCCTTGGACCTTCCCGCCCACGTGGACGAGGCCCTGGCCGTCCAGGCCGTCGCCTTCGGGCTCGGCCCCGACGAGGTGGCCGTCCGACGTCAGATCGTGCTGCGCCACATGACGAACCCGGGCGCGCGCGCGTTCGGCGCGACGACGTCCGAGGGCCGGCTCGTCGGCTTCGTCTACGGCATGCCCAACGACCGCACCCACTGGTGGTCCACCGTCGTCCAGCCCTATCTGCGGGCCGAGCACAACGAGCACTGGCTGGACGAGTCCTTCGTCATCACGGAGCTCCACGTCCACCCCGCGTACCAGAACCGCGGCGCGGGCCGGGCCCTGATCACCCAGATCACCGACACCGCCACCGAGCCCCGCTCGATCCTCTCCGCGATCGACACGGAGAGCACCGCCCGGGCCCTCTACCGCTCCCTCGGCTACCAGGACCTCGCCCGCCGCGTCCTCTTCCCCAGCGCGCCCCGCCCCTACGCGGTGATGGGCGCCCCGCTTCCCCTCCTGCGCAGGGAATAACGGATTTCCGGGCACGCCGCGCTCCCGGCTAACCTCCTAGCCATCACCTTCCCCCGGCTGCGGGCTGTGTCCGAGCGGGGGCACCCCATCGGCAGGAGTACGACAACCATGGCCAACGCACCGGTCCAGCGCATGTCCCAGTTGATGGCGAAGACGCTGCGCGACGACCCGGCGGACGCCGAGGTCCTCAGCCACAAGCTCCTCGTCCGCGCCGGCTACGTCCGTCGCACCGCCGCCGGCATCTGGTCCTGGCTGCCCCTCGGCAAGAAGGTCCTGTCCAACGTCGAGCGCATCGTCCGCGAGGAGATGGACGCGATCGGCGCTCAGGAGGTCAGCCTTCCCGCGCTGCTGCCGCGCGAGCCCTACGAGGCGACCGGCCGCTGGAACGAGTACGGTCCGGAACTCTTCCGGCTCCAGGACCGCAAGGGCGGCGACTACCTCCTCGGCCCCACCCACGAGGAGATCTTCACGCTGATCGTCAAGGACCAGGCGTCCTCCTACAAGGACCTGCCGGTCATCCTCTACCAGATCCAGACGAAGTTCCGTGACGAGGCCCGCCCGCGCGCCGGCATCCTGCGCGGCCGTGAGTTCCTCATGAAGGACTCGTACTCCTTCGACACCGAGGACGAGGGCCTCGCCCGGTCCTACGCCCTGCACCGCCAGGCCTACCAGCGCGTCTTCGAGCGCCTCGGCCTCGACTACCGCATCTGCGCCGCCACCGCCGGCGCGATGGGCGGCTCGAAGTCGGAGGAGTTCCTCGCCCCGGCCGAGGCCGGCGAGGACACCTTCGCGGACTGCCCGAACTGCGACTTCGCGGCGAACACCGAGGCGATCACGTACGAGCTCAAGCCGGTGGACGCGGACGGCGTCGCCGCGCTCGAGGAGATCCCCACCCCCGACACCCCGACCATCGAGACCCTCGCCGCCCACCTCGGCGTCCCGGCCTCCGCCACCCTGAAGAACCTGCTGGTGAAGGTCGACGGCGAGATCGTGGCCGTCGGCGTGCCCGGCGACCGCGAGGTGGACCTGGGCAAGGTCGAGGCCCACTTCGCCCCGGCCGCCGTCGAACTGGTCACCGCCGAGGACTTCGTCGGCCGTCCCGATCTGGTGCGCGGATACGTCGGCCCGCAGGGCCTCGGGGACAAGGTCGCCTATATCGCCGACCCGCGGGTGGCGCCCGGCACCTCCTGGATCACCGGCGCCAACAAGGAGGGCACGCACGCGAAGAACGTCGTCGCGGGCCGTGACTTCGAGGTCGGCGCGTACGTCGACGTCGTCGTCGTCCAGGAGGGCGACCCCTGCCCCCGGTGCGGCACCGGCCTCAAGCTGGACCGCGCCATCGAGATCGGCCACATCTTCCAGCTCGGCCGCAAGTACGCCGACGCCCTCAAGCTCGACGTCCTCGGCCAGAACGGCAAGCCGGTCCGCGTCACCATGGGCTCCTACGGCATCGGCGTCTCCCGCGCGGTCGCCGCCCTCGCCGAGCAGACCGCCGACGACAAGGGCCTGTGCTGGCCCGCCGAGGTCGCCCCGGCCGACGTGCACGTCGTCGCCGCCGGCAAGGCGCTGCAGACCGAGCTGGCGCTGGAGGTCTCCGAGAAGCTGCGCGCGGCCGGACTGCGCGTCCTGGTCGACGACCGGGCCGGCGTCTCCCCGGGCGTGAAGTTCACCGACTCCGAGCTGATCGGCGTGCCGCAGATCCTGGTGGCGGGCCGTCGCTCCGCCGAGGGCGTCCTGGAGCTGAAGGACCGCAGGACCGGCGAGCGCGAGGAGCTCACGGTGGACGAGGCGATCGCCCGCCTCACCGCGTGAGGTAGGAGCAGTCCCGGAGCTGTCGGCGAGGCGCACGCCTCGCCGACTGCTTCCACCCCGTTCCCCGACGCGGGGCGCGACACCACGCACCGCGGCGGGAAACGGTCACGGCCGACGCGCACGGGACGTCCGCCCCGCTGATCCCGTCCAGGAACCCCGCGCCGAAGGCCGCAGGACGCCCCGCGACCCTCCGCCGTCAAAGCCACGCGGCCGTCAGAGCCATCCGGCCGTCAAAGCCACCCGGCCGGCAAAGCCACCCGGCCGGCAAAGCCACCCGGCCCTCAGAGCCACCCGGCGAACTCCAGCAGCAGCTCGGCGTCCCGGGGCCGTCCGACCCGCAGCGCCCGCACCCCCGATTCGACCGCCCGGAACAGCGTCCAGCCCCGCACCCGCTCCGCGTCCAGCTCCAGCGACTCCGCGAGCTTGCGCACCCGCCGCCGGGTGGTCGCCGCCCCCGAAGGAGTGGCGATCAGGTCCTCCACCCGGTCCCGCACCAGCCGGGCCAGATCGAACGCGCACTCGCCGACCACCGGGTCCGGGCCCACCGCCAGCCACGGCGACCGCTCGGCCGCCAGCACCTTGCTCTGCCGGAACGTGCCATGCAGCAACCGGACCTCCGGCTGCGCCGCCCCGACGAGCTCCTCCCGGGCGGCGAGCGCCGCCTCCACCAGCCCGGCCACCTCGGAGGTCACGGCGGTGCCCCGCATCACGTCCGCCTGGCGGCCGGTCCGCTCGGCCACCGTCTCGAAGACCTGCCCGGCCGGCGGGTCCACCCACAGCCGCCGCAACGTGCCCGCCGCCTCCAGCAACGCCTTCGCCTCCGGCAGCGAGCGCACCGACACGTCGGGATGCAGCCGCTCCAGGAGCAGCGCTCCCGCCGACTCGGGCCCGTCCAGCGGTTGCACGGCGCCGAGGCCGTCCCAGTGCGCCAGCGCGGCCCGCTCCGCCTCGGGGCGGAACCGGGGCGGGGCCAGCTTCAGCACGGCAGGCGTCCCGTCCGCCCGGCGCACGAGCAGGACCAGGCTGGACCGGCCGCCCGGCACCTGCACCCGGTCGACGGTCAACTCGCGCAGGGCCACGGCCTGTCGGGCCGTCTCGGGCAGCGCCTCCAACCAGCCGTCACCGTCGGGCGCCGTCTCGCCGAGCGCCTTGACCAGACGCTGCGGCGGTGCGAAAGCCATGCGCGAGTCGTCCCCTTCCGTGCTCCCGGCCGAACCGTCGGTCACCCCGAAGCCGCAGCCGATGCCGCCGGCTCCGGGGGCGCGGCGGGCGCCGCCGTCGTGGCGGGCGCCGAGCCGGTGGCCGGATCCGTACCGTCCCGCTCCGCGAGACCAGGGAAGGCTACGCTGCCCCCGCGCCAGCGCACCGCGCGCACCGCCGCCTCCCGCAGCGCCGCCGCCGCCTCCCGGCGCCGTGCGTCACCGGCTGCCCGCACCAGGTCCGAGTACACCCCGGCCACACGACCCTCCAGCTCCGCGGCGAGCCGCACCGCCGCGGCGGAGTCCGGCACCGGGAACGGCAGCGCGTACCCGGCGCTCGCCGCGACCGGCTGGGCGCCCAGCCCCCGCACCTCGCGCACCAGCGCGTCGCGGCGCGCCCGGTGCGCGTCGTAGGCCGCCCGTGCCTCGGTGCGCCGTTCCGCGCCGATACGCCCGCCCACCACCCCGTAGCCGTAGACGGCCGCGTGCTCGCCGGCCAGCGCCGCCTGCAGCGCGGTCAGCTCCCCGCTCGTCCCGTCGCTCATCGCGTGCCCTCCGTCAGCAGGTAGGCGTGGGCCGCGCCGGCCGCCGCCACCGAGGCCAGCAACCGGGCCGGTTCGCCCGGCAGGTCCACCAGCTCCCCGGCCCTGCGGTCGGCCAGCGCCCGCTCGTCGGCGGCCAGCTGCGCCAGGGCGTCCCTCTCGACCACCGGCACGGGGGCAGGGACGGCCGAGGCCGGGGGAGCCGGTGCGGAGCCGGCGGGCGAACCGGCGGGTGATCCGGTAGGCGCACGGGAGCCGGACACAGACGGCGACGGGGACCGGGACGGCTTGCGGACGCCGCCGAACGCGTCCACGTGCCGGACGACCTCCGCCCGCAGCGGTCCCAGCAGCCCCGCCAGCCCCGGGTGGACGGCCAGGACGGCGTCGTACCGCGCCATCAGAGCGTCGCTGTCCGCGGCAGCACGCGCGTGGGCCCGTTCGGCTGCCGACGGGCTGTCGCCCGCGCCGCCCTCCTCGCCGTCCTTCGCGCCGGACGAGCAGCCCGCGAGCAGCGCCGCTCCCGCGGCGGACGCGAGCAGGGTTCTTCTGCGCGGTCCCGACGGGGCGCGCGAGGGGAGGGGAAGCGGCACGGCGGACGTCCTCGGGAACTCGTACGAAAGAAACACCAAGAAGGGCGGCAGGCCCGTGATCACCGTACCCGCGCGCTCCTCCGCCACCACTCAGCGGCACCGTGCGCGCGACGCTTCGCCACCCTCCGTGCACAGGTGGACGGCGACACCCTCCGCGACCGGATACCCTTTGACCAGACACGCGCACCGTCCCACAACAGCACACGCGGCCGAGGAGTCACCCGGATGAGCACCACCCAGAGCGAGAGGCTGCGAGAGCTACTGGAACCGCTCGTCGCCTCCCAGGGCCTGGATCTCGAAGAGATCACCGTGGACTCGGTCGGACGCAAGCGGGTGCTGAGCGTGGTCGTCGACTCCGACACCGGAGCGGACCTGGACCAGATCGCCGATGTGAGCCGCGCGCTCTCGGCGAAGCTCGACGAGACGGACGCGATGGGCGAGGGCGAGTACACCCTCGAGGTCGGCACCCCGGGCGCGGAGCGCGCCCTCACCGAGCACCGGCACTACGTACGCGCCACGGACCGGCTGGTGAGGTTCCAGCTGACCGAGGGCGGCGAGCTGGTCGCCCGGATCGTGGCGGTCGACGACGGGGGGCTCGACGTCGAGGTGCCCGGCGTGAAGGGCCGCAGGGCCACCGCCCGCAGACTCGCCTTCGGCGACGTCGATAAGGCGCGCGTGCAGGTCGAGTTCAACCGCAAGGACAAGAACGAGAAGGAAGAGGAGGCGTAGCCGTGGACATCGACATGAGCGCCCTGCGGGGCTTGGTACGGGAGAAGGAGATCTCGTTCGACCTGCTGGTCGAGGCGATCGAGTCGGCCCTCCTCATCGCCTACCACCGCACCGAGGGAAGCCGCCGTCACGCCCGCGTGGAGCTCGACCGGCAGACCGGGCACGTGACCGTGTGGGCGAAGGAGGACCCCGAGGACCTCGACGAGGGTCAGGAGCCCCGCACGTTCGACGACACCCCGTCCGACTTCGGCCGTATCGCCGCCACCACGGCCAAGCAGGTCATCCTGCAGCGCCTGCGCGACGCCGAGGACGACGCGACGCTCGGCGAGTACGCCGGCCGTGAGGGCGACATCGTCACCGGCCTGGTCCAGCAGGGCCGCGACCCGAAGAACGTGCTCGTGGACATCGGCAAGCTGGAGGCCATCCTGCCGGTGCAGGAGCAGGTCCCCGGCGAGACGTACTCCCACGGCCTGCGCCTGCGGTCGTACGTCGTCCGGGTGGCGAAGGGCGTGCGCGGTCCGTCCGTGACGCTCTCGCGGACCCACCCCAATCTGGTGAAGAAGCTCTTCGCCCTGGAGGTGCCCGAGATCGCCGACGGCTCGGTCGAGATCTCGGCGATCGCACGCGAGGCCGGTCACCGCACGAAGATCGCCGTCAGGTCCACCCGTTCGGGTCTGAACGCCAAGGGCGCCTGCATCGGCCCCATGGGCGGCCGGGTGCGCAACGTGATGGCCGAGCTGAACGGTGAGAAGATCGACATCGTCGACTGGTCCGACGACCCGGCCGAGATGGTGGCCAACGCGCTGTCCCCGGCCCGGGTCTCCAAGGTGGAGGTCGTCGACCTCGCGGCCCGCTCCGCGCGCGTGACCGTGCCCGACTACCAGCTGTCCCTGGCGATCGGCAAGGAAGGGCAGAACGCCCGGCTCGCCGCCCGGCTGACCGGCTGGCGGATCGACATCCGCCCGGACACCGAGCAGCCCGAGGAATAGATCTCGGCCTGTGGTGGCTGAGATCACGTCAGAGTTCTGCGCGGCAACTGTTCGATTCCGGCCCTCAGGGGTTGGAGCCGCGCCGGGGAGGTAGACTTAACTGTGTCTGGCCGGACGCACGCCGGAGCACGCCCTGAACGCACCTGTGTGGGGTGCCGGAAGCGAGCGGCCAAGACGGAGCTGCTGCGTATCGTGGCGATCAAGGACGCATGCGTCCCCGATCCACGCGGTACGCTGCCCGGCCGGGGTGCGTATGTGCACCCCGCCCCGGTCTGTCTCGACCAGGCGGTACGCCGCCGGGCGTTCACGAGGGCGTTGCGAGCCCCGGGAGCGCTCGACACGAACGCGTTGCGCCAGTACGTCGAGCAGACGACCGTCGCCGAACAGGCGACACCGTAAGAAGGCGTCGTACGGAACCTCCGTGCGGCTCTGGTACCCCGCGAGTTGGAAGTAGGTCGAGATTGCGATGAGCACTCGATGAGCACGCGATGAGTACGCCCATGAAGTAGCGACGGTCCGGACACACCCGGACCTAAAAGGAGCGAAGTGGCTAAGGTCCGGGTATACGAACTCGCCAAGGAGTTCGGGGTGGAGAGCAAGGTCGTCATGGCCAAGCTCCAGGAACTCGGTGAATTCGTCCGTTCGGCGTCTTCGACCATCGAAGCGCCCGTTGTCCGCAAACTGACTGACGCCTTCCAGGGCGGTGGCAGCGGCAGGTCCGCGAAGCCCGCCCCGCGCAAGGCCGCCCCCAGGCCCGCGGCGCCCTCTCCGGCGCAGTCGGCCCGTCCGGGCCCGGCCGCTCCGCGGCCGGCCGCCCCCAAGCCGCCCGTGGAGCAGACGCCCGCGGCCCCGGCCGCGCCGGTCGCACCGGCCGCCTCGTCGGCCCCCGCGCCGGCGGCCTCCGGCACGCGTCCGACGCCGGGCCCCCGGCCCGCGCCGCGTCCGGCCCCGGCAGCCCCGGAGTTCACCGCTCCGCCGGCCGCTCCGGCCCAGTCGGCTCCGGCCCAGTCGGCCCCGGCCCCGTCGGGTCCGGCACAGGCGGGTCCGGCGCAGTCCGGCTCCCGTCCGGCCTCCCAGGGTCCGCGCCCCGGTGCGCCCCGTCCCGGCCGTCCCGCGCCCGGTCAGGGCCAGGACCGCGGTGACCGTGGCGACCGCGGTGACCGTGGTCAGCGTCCGGCCGCGGCCCAGGGTCCGCGTACCGGCGGCTCCGGCGCCCCCCGTCCGGGCGGTGCCCGTCCGGCCGGTCCGCGTCCGGGCAACAACCCCTTCACGTCCGGCGGCAACGCCGGCATGGCGCGCCCGCAGGCGCCCCGTCCGCAGGGCGCCCCGCGTCCCGGCGGCCCGGGTGCTCCCGGCGCCGGTCCCCGTCCCCAGGCCGCCGGCGGTCAGGGCGGCGGTCCTCGTCCGCAGTCTCCGGGCGGCGCCCGTCCGAGCCCGGGCGGCATGCCCAGGCCCCAGGGCGCAGGCCCCGGCGGTCCGCGTCCCGGCGGCGGTCCGCGTCCCAACCCCGGCATGATGCCGCAGCGTCCCGCTGCGGGCCCGCGTCCCGGCGGCGGCCCCGGCGGCCGCGGTCCCGCAGGTGCGGGT
>NZ_JBHVYK010000151.1:0-9300 GCF_042880855.1 Streptomyces sp. NPDC058291 | reverse complement strand
GCCTACCCGCGTCCTGGGCGAAGCGCCCGGCCGCGCCACCCTGCGGCCGTCTAACTGGTCAATGGCATTTCGCTGGTTAGGTCCCCGGGGCGCCGTCTCAGATAGTAGGAAGTCCGAGTAATTGTGCAGACAGGCGCGTGCTCCTCGCTTAGTTTTGTAGGAGCCGAACGTCTCGCTCCATCCAGCGAATGGCGGTCGTGAGCCGGGCCCCCTGCAGGCAACCCCTGCGGTCCGCTCCCCGCCCCTTGGGGGCACCCCCCGCCCATCAGGCAGAGGGGGAGTCTCGAAACCCCTTTGGCACTCCCTGGCATTCGAAGGAGTCGATTCCCCATGGCCGAGACGACCGTCCGCCGCCGAGTCCGTCACGTCTCCCGTACGAGCGAGTCCGACCGCAAGAACGCCGCCGCCGCCCTGCAGCGCGCCCTCGACCGCCGCGACAACGGCGGCGAGACCGGCCACTGAGCCCGCCTCCCCCCGCAGTCCGGGAGCCGCACCCGCACGGCGGGCTGCGCGGGCGCCCGAACAGGACCTCGGGCCCCGCGCCGCACCCCGGACCCCGCGTCCGCTCCGCCACGCCGCTGTCCGCATGACGGACGGTCCGTGTCATCCCCTGGGACAAGGAGTAGGGTTCCCGCATGTCTCGCAGCCTCAATCTCGCAGTGATCCCCGGTGACGGCATCGGCCAGGAGGTCGTGGCCGAAGGTCTCAAGGTCCTCTCCGCCGTCCTCCCGCAGGATGTGAAGCTGGAGACCAAGGAGTACGACTTCGGCGCCCGGCGCTACCACGCCACCGGTGAGACCCTCACCGACGCCGACGCCGAGGCGCTCAAGCAGCACGACGCCATCCTGCTCGGCGCGATCGGCGACCCGAGCGTCCCCTCCGGCGTCCTGGAGCGGGGCTTCCTGCTCAAACTGCGCTTCCTCTTCGACCACCACGTCAACCTGCGTCCCTCGAAGCTGCTCCCCGGTGTGGCCACTCCGCTGGCCGGTCAGCCCGAGATCGACTTCGTCGTGGTCCGCGAGGGCACCGAGGGCCCCTACACCGGCAACGGCGGCACGATCCGCACGGGCACCCCGCACGAGGTCGCCACCGAGGTCTCCGTGAACACGGCCTTCGGCGTCGAGCGCGTGGTCCGCGACGCCTTCGCCCGCGCCCAGGCCCGTCCCCGCAAGAAGCTCACGCTGGTCCACAAGAACAACGTGCTGGCCTTCGCCGGCCACCTGTGGACGAACGTCTTCAACAAGGTGGCCGAGGAGTTCCCCGACGTCACCACGGACTACATCCACGTGGACGCCGCGACGATCTACCTGGTCACCGACCCGGGCCGGTTCGACGTGATCGTCACCGACAACCTCTTCGGCGACATCATCACCGACCTCGCCGCGGCCGTCTCCGGCGGCATCGGCGTCGCCGCGAGCGGGAACATCAACCCCTCCGGCGCGTTCCCGTCCATGTTCGAGCCGGTGCACGGCTCGGCCCCGGACATCGCCGGCCAGGGCAAGGCGGACCCCACCGCCACGGTCCTCTCCGTCGCCCTGCTCCTGCGCCATCTCGGCCACGACGCCGAGGCGGTCCGCATCGAGGACGCCGTCTCCGCCGACCTCTCGGAGCGCGGCGCGCTGCCCGCCCGCAGCACCTCGGAGATCGGCGACGCCCTCGCCGCCCGAGTAGCCGGCTGACCCGGCGCACCACGCACCCCCTCAGCTCCCGCGGGAGCCGGGGAGCACCACGAAGCCGCCGGGCCGCACCACACCCGGCGGCTTCTCGTACGTCCGGCCGGGTGTCACCATCGACCCCGGGCCGCCTTCACGCCGTTTTCTTCCGCGGACCCCGCTTGCGATAATCGAACGCGGAGCCGCGGTATCAGGCGATGCTCGGACGTCCTCTCACCGGCCGGTGGCCGGACGGACGTGAGCGCGGCCCGTCACTACCCAACCGGTGAAGGACAACCACTCATGACGACGCCCACGATCGAGCTCAAGCCCTCCGCCAGCCCGCTCTCCGCCGCCGAGCGGGAGGCCATCCTGGCGAACCCCGGCTTCGGCCGCCACTTCACCGACCACATGGTGACGATCCGGTGGACCGAGGGCCGCGGCTGGCACGACGGCCAGCTCGTTCCGTACGCGCCGATCCCCCTCGACCCGGCGACCAACGTCCTGCACTACGCGCAGGAGATCTTCGAGGGACTGAAGGCCTACCGCCGTCCCGACGGCTCCGTCGCCACCTTCCGCCCGGACCAGAACGCCAAGCGGTTCCAGCGCTCCGCCCGCCGCCTGGCCATGCCGGAGCTGCCGGTCGAGACGTTCATCGAGGCCTGTGACGCGCTCGTCGGCCAGGACAAGGACTGGGTGCCCGCGCACGGCGGCGAGGAGTCCCTCTACCTGCGACCCTTCATGATCGCGACCGAGGTGGGCCTGGGCGTGAAGCCGGCCAACGAGTACCTCTTCATCGTGATCGCCTCGCCGGCCGGCGCCTACTTCCCCGGCGGCGTCAAGCCCGTGTCCATCTGGGTCTCCGAGGACCATGTCCGCGCCGTCCCCGGCGGCATGGGCGACGCCAAGACCGGCGGCAACTACGCCGCCTCCCTGCTCGCCCAGGCCGAGGCCGCCGCCCAGGGCTGCGCCCAGGTCTGCTACCTCGACGCGGTCGAGCGCAAGTGGGTCGAGGAGCTCGGCGGCATGAACCTGTACTTCGTCTACGGGAACAAGATCGTCACGCCTTCGCTGACCGGCTCCATCCTGGAGGGCGTCACCCGCGACAGCCTCCTCACCGTCGCCCGCGACCTGGGCTACGAGGCCGAGGAGGGCCGCGTCTCCGTCGACCAGTGGCAGCGCGACTCCGAGAGCGGCGAACTGCGGGAGGTCTTCGCCTGCGGCACCGCGGCCGTGATCACCCCGGTCGGCACGGTCAAGCGCACCGGCGGCGAGTGGCGGCAGTCGGGCGGCGAGCCCGGCGAGGTCACCCTCCGGCTGCGGCAGGCCCTGCTGGACATCCAGCGCGGCACGGCCGAGGACAAGCACGGCTGGATGCACCGGCTCGGCTGATCGCTCCGGTCGCGTCGCCCGTTCTCGTCCACCGCACGGCTCAGGGCCACCCCGTCCGGGGCGGCCCTGAGCCGTCTGTGCGATCCGCCCGTCCGGTCGTCTCGGCATTCCGCCCGCCTTGGAGCGGCGCTCAAGACAATCTCTCCGGGAGTCCCTCGCCGAAAGCCTCCTCACCGAGGCGTGAGAGCACGCTGTTCGCATCCTGAGACGCCCCGTGAGCAGGACGACGGACTGTGCCAGACTGCCGCCGTGCTCTCGTTCGCCACGATTATTGGCAGCAGGCGCGCCGGTCCGCAGTGACCGCTCCGTACGACCAGGTACGAGCGGCCATCGTCGTCCTCGACCCGCGCGCAGACCTCTCGCACCCGCGAGGGGTTTTTCGCTTTTCTGGCCCACCCACAGCCGGGAGCGAGAGCGCGAGGGACCATGGGGGGACGGTGGAGCCGGTCATTCCGGTAACGACCGAGATCCGACACAGGAGCCTTCAGACCATGACCGCACCCAGCGAACTCGACGATTCCTTCCACGTCTTCGACACCACCCTGCGCGACGGCGCGCAGCGTGAGGGCATCAACCTCACCGTCGCCGACAAGCTGGCCATCGCCCGGCACCTGGACGACTTCGGAGTGGGCTTCATCGAGGGCGGCTGGCCCGGCGCCAACCCGCGCGACACGGAGTTCTTCGCCCGCGCGCAGGAGGAGATCGACTTCCGGCACGCCCAACTGGTCGCCTTCGGCGCGACCCGCCGAGCGGGTGCGAAGGCCGCGGACGACCCGCAGGTCAGGGCGTTGCTGGAGTCGGGCGCCGGAGTGATCACCCTGGTCGCGAAGTCCCACGACCGGCACGTCGAGCTGGCTCTGCGCACCACCCTGGACGAGAACCTGGCCATGGTGAGCGACACCGTCTCCTTCCTCAAGGACCAGGGCCGTCGCGTCTTCGTCGACTGCGAGCACTTCTTCGACGGCTACCGCGCCAACCCCGAGTACGCCAAGGCGGTCGTCCGCGCCGCCGCCGAGGCCGGCGCGGACGTGGTCGTCCTGTGCGACACCAACGGCGGAATGCTGCCGGCGCAGATCCAGGCCGTGGTGTCGACGGTGCTCGCCGACACCGGCGCCCGGCTCGGCATCCACGCCCAGGACGACACCGGCTGCGCGGTGGCCAACACCCTCGCCGCGGTGGACGCGGGCGCGACGCACGTCCAGTGCACCGCGAACGGCTACGGCGAGCGGGTCGGCAACGCGAACCTGTTCCCGGTGGTCGCGGCCCTGGAGCTGAAGTACGGCAAGAAGGTGCTGCCCGACGGCAAGCTGCGCGAGATGACCCGCATCTCGCACGCCATCGCCGAGGTCGTCAACCTGACGCCCTCCACGCACCAGCCGTACGTGGGCGTCTCGGCCTTCGCCCACAAGGCCGGGCTGCACGCCTCGGCCATCAAGGTCGACCCCGACCTCTACCAGCACATCGACCCCGAGCAGGTCGGCAACACCATGCGGATGCTGGTCTCCGACATGGCCGGCCGCGCCTCCGTCGAGCTCAAGGGCAAGGAGCTCGGCGTCGACCTCGGCGGCGACCGCGAACTGGTCGGCCGGGTCGTGGAGCGGGTCAAGGAGCGCGAGCTCAAGGGCTACACCTACGAGGCGGCCGACGCCTCCTTCGAGCTGCTGCTGCGCGCCGAGGTCGAGGGCAGGCCGCTGAAGTACTTCGACGTCGAGTCCTGGCGCGCCATCGTCGAGGACCGCCCCGACGGGACCCACGCCAACGAGGCCACCGTGAAGCTCTGGGCCAAGGCCGAGCGCATCGTCGCGACGGCGGAGGGAAACGGCCCGGTCAACGCCCTGGACCGGGCCCTGCGCGTGGCCCTGGAGAAGATCTACCCCCAGCTGGCCAAGCTCGGTCTGGTCGACTACAAGGTCCGCATCCTGGAGGGCGTGCACGGCACCCAGTCCACCACCCGCGTCCTGATCTCCACGACCGACGGCGCGGGGGAGTGGTCCACGGTCGGCGTGGCGGAGAACGTCATCGCCGCCTCCTGGCAGGCCCTGGAGGACGCGTACACGTACGGGCTGCTGCGGGCGGGCGTGGACCCGGCGGAGTGATACCGGAGCTGCGGGGAAGTCCGCTCGGTGAACGGTTCGGGTAGCTTCGAAGTATGAAGGTCGCGCTCTCGACCCCCCGGACCCGAGGCCGCACCGGACCGCTGCTCGCGCTGGTGCTCGTCGCCCTCACGGTGTGGACCGTGTGGGCGGCGACCGCCCCGCCCGCCGCCGCGGCGACCGGCGTCTCGACGATCGCCGACTCGCTGCGCCGCAGCCCGGTCTACGTCGACCCCGAGGCGGCCGGACAGCTGTCCCAGGCGGACGCGCACGCCCTCCAGCAGCAGATCGAGGCCGCCGACAAACCCCTGTTCGTCGCCGTCCTGCCGGCCGGCTACCCCACGGCCGGGCTCTTCAGCGACCTGCGCACCGCCACCGGCGTCACCGGCCTGTACGCGATCCGCCTGGGCGACCGCTTCGACGCCCGCGCCGACTCCTCCGTCCTGTCCCGGACGGCCGTGCGCAACCTGGTCGACAGCGTCGGCGGCGAGGGCGACGCGGCGACCCAGCTCGGCGACTTCACCGACCGCGCCCTGACCGACATGGGCGGCTCGGCCCCCGCGAGCTGGGGCTCACCGAACAGCGGCGCGGGGATCTCGTCCTCCGCGCTGATCGTCGCGGGAGCGGTGCTGGCGGTCGGCGGGGCGGGCGCGTACACCCTGGTGCGGCGGGGCCGCCGACGCCGTGCCGAGGAACAGCGGGCCGCTCTCGACCGGCTGCGGGTCGTCGTGGACGAGGACATCACGGCCTTCGGCGAGGAACTCGACCGGCTCGACTTCCACCCGGCCGAGGCGGGCGCCGACGACGCCATGCGCGCCGACTACGAGCGCGCCCTGGACGCCTACGAGCAGGCCAAGACGGCCATGTCGGCGGCGGCCCGGCCGGAGGACGTCCGCGGAGTCACCGAGGCGCTGGAGGACGGCCGCTTCTCGCTGGCCTCCCTCGCCGCCCGCCGGACGGGGCGGCCGTTGCCCGAGCGTCGTCCGCCCTGCTTCTTCGATCCCCGCCACGGACCCTCGGTCGCCGACGCCACCTGGACGCCGCCCGGCGGGGCCACCCGCGAGGTGCCGGTCTGCGCGGCGGACGCGACCCGTCTGGCCGATGGCCGAGACCCCGTGATCCGCGAGGTCGACAGCGACTACGGCCGCCGCCCGTACTGGGAGGCGGGCCCCGCCTACGGTCCCTGGGCGGGCGGCTACTTCGGCGGCGGCATCCTGCCCGGCCTCCTCGTCGGCACGATGCTCGGCTCCATGATGGCCGCCCCCTCCTACGCCGCCGACTACGGCGCCGGCTACGGCGACTTCGGCGGCGGATACGACGGCGGGGACGTCTCCGGCGCCGACTTCGACCCCGGGGACTTCGGAGGCGGCTTCGGGGACGCGGGGGGCGGGGACTTCGGCGGAGGCGGAGGCGGCGGCGACTTCGGCGGAGGGTTCTGACCGCACGGACACGGGCCCGGCGCCTGGGGGTGCGGCGGCGGGCCCGTGAACCCCGTGGGGGGACTGGTAGGAGTTCTCCTCCGGGAGGACGCGCAGGACGTGAACGTGCCGTGAGGAGCTTCTTCAAGTGCTGCCCCCGCGGGGGGGTTGGGCGATACTGACGTGCCCATGTCAAAGCAGAGAGCCCACGTAAAGATTCATCCATTCTGTGACATGGTCAGGTCAAATCCTTGGCTGGATTATGGGAACTCGGCCGTCGCCCGCACAAGAGGCCGATCCGGCCACGCGCGCCCCTGCGCCGGAACCCGGAAGACGGTCGGGAGGCGACCCCGAGAACCGGCGTGCGGCTCCGCTCCCGGGGCGAACGCGGTGACAGGGGGGACGCACCAGCACGGAGGGGAACCGCGGCCGCCGGACCTCTGGAGCCGGCGCGTGAGCGTCGGCCGCCCCGGGGGACGGCGAAAGGCCGGTCCACGAGTGGCTCGAACTGCGCCCGCTCCCGCGTTGCCACGGCGCCCGGCGCGGGGCCCCGGCGGTGGGCGGGCCGACGACGCCCGCCGCCGACGCCAGGAGGGCCGAGCCGGTGACGTCGGCCCCGCGGCCGAGGCCGTCCGGCCCGTCGGGCTCGTCGGGCTCCGTCCGGCGGCTCGCCACCGCCGCGCCGGCCGCCTCGGGGGCACGACCGGCCCGGCCCCGGATCTTCCGTCGCGCCGTCGCACACCCCGGGCCTGCGGGAGGGCGCCGCCGCCGAGGTCGCGGGGCCTCGGTCCTGGGCGGCGGGCCCCGTCAGTCCTGGGCGGCGGACTTGGCGAAGCCGAGCAGGGCCTCGAAGTCGATCGCCCCCGGATCCCCGTGGACGTTCTCGGGCACGTGCATGTGCCCGCACACGCCCTTGAACCCGTTCCACCGCTCGCCGCTCATCCGCTGTCCGCCCCCGTTGCCCGCGGACTTCGGGTAGGCGGGCCACAGCGTCGGTCCGCGCAGCGGCACGTCGTGGTGGAGGTGCATCCAGGCCAGGTACTGGGCGACGGCGCGCAGCGCCCACTCCGGGGCCTTGGGCCAGTAGACGTGGGCCTGGTCGTGGGTGTTCCACTTGGTGTGCAGTTCGGGGTCGCAGGTCCCGACGAGCTCCACCTGGCAGACGTTGAGCGTGTTCGTCTCGACGCCGCCGCGCCGGTTGGCCAGCGCGCGCGAGGAGACGTCGATCTCGAAGTGCTGGTACCACTTCAGCCGCTTGGCGGCGAGGTCCGGCACGGCCGTGAGGTTGGGCGCGACCGAGCCGCCCTGGTAATCGGGCAGCGAGCGGCCTTCCGTGGTGTGCAGGACGACGACGTTGACCTCCATGCGGTCGCCGCCGAAGTCGTCCTGGTACCAGTGGTCGCGGTTGGCGCCGGGATAGTACTGGGGTCCGGTCTTGATGCTCATGGTTCTCGACTGTGACACGGGACACACCAAGGGGCCGGAAGCTCTTCGCTTCCGGCCCCTTTCTGCCGGTATTCGCCGTATTCGGCCACACGCTTACGCGTTCTTGATCGCCGAGATGTCGAAGTTCAGCTTGATCTTGTCGGAGATCAGGACGCCGCCCGTCTCCAGCGCCGCGTTCCAGGTCAGGCCCCACTCCGAGCGCAGGATCTCGGCCTTGCCCTCGAAGCCGACGCGCTCGTTGCCGAACGGGTCCTTGGCGGAGCCGTTGAACTCCAGGTCGATGATGAGCGGCTTCGTGACGCCGAGAATGCTCAGCTCGCCGGTGACGCGGTAGTCGTCGCCGCCCAGGGCCTCGGCGGAGGTGGAGCGGAAGGACATCGCCGGGAACTCGTCGGTCTTGAAGAAGTCCGCGCTCTTGAGGTGGCCGTCGCGGTCGGCGGACCCGGTGTCGATGCTGTCCATCGTGACGTCGATGGAGGCGGTCGACCGGGACGGGTCGACGCCGTCCAGCCGCAGCGAGCCGGTGAAGTCGGTGAACCGGCCCTTGACGTTGGTGACCATCGCGTGGCGGGCGGTGAAGCCGATCGTCGAGTGCGCGGGGTCGATCGCGTACTCGCCGGTCAGGGCGGCGAGCTGCGGGTTCACCGCGACGCCGGTGGCGACGGCGGCGGTCTCGTCGGTGTTCTTGCGGCCGAAGATGCCCATGACGTGCTCCTTGGGGACGAGGAAGATCGAAGATGTTTAATCTTCAACGAGGTCGACAAGGACGACCGTAACTCCATTCCGTTCAAGTTTCAACTTAATCCGGCAAAGGATTCTCCCGCGCCGCCGGGAGACCGTCGTCCGGCCGCCGCGGGTCAGGCCCGTCGCCGCGGTCCGGCGGACCGCCGTCCGGCGCTGCCGTTCACCCCGGGGAGGGCATGTGCGGCGTCGAATGTGAGCCGGGTCTCGGCAGGCGGGTTTGTGCGACCCCGACAAGCCCGCGGCCCCCTGAGCAGTCGGAACGGCTGCATGGCGACCCGGTTCTGTTCAGGGGTACCAGGAAAACGCTCCGAGGACTGTACGGAGTCGACGTCACTCTTTCCTTGGCGGGCTTCGTAAGGTCACTACATGACCGTTTTGGAAGAGACGACGGGTGAGCCGACCGCGGAGAGCACGGAGCCCTCGGACGCGCGCGGCCGCGTGGCCGAGCTGCACGAGATCCGCGCCCAGGCGCTGGCCGGCCCGAGCGAGAAGGCGACCCAGGCGCAGCACGCCAAGGGCAAGCTGACCGCCCGGGAGCGGATCGGGCTGCTGGTG